>JAZSKK010000030.1:0-10973 GCA_045534795.1 Clostridia bacterium
TATTATCCTTCTTTTGAGGCAGAGGCAAAGCCATTGCTTGAAGAATACGGATGCTTACACTTTAAATTTTCTGTTTTGCTTGGTGTTTCAACTCCTGCGCATACAAAGGAACAGCTTGCACAATTAAAAGCAAATGACAAGAAAACATTTGAATTTGAGGGCAATGAATATACTAAGTATGAGGCTTCGCAAATACAGAGTAGGCTAGAAAGTGCTATAAAGCACCAAAAGAATCGCACTATTATTGCCAATGCTGCAGATGATGAAGTGTCGAGAAGGCAAGCACAAGAAAAAATAAATATACTTACAAGCAAATATGCGAAATTTTCCGAGATTTGTGAGCTTCCGACAAAGATGCAAAGAATATCTGTTAGCGGATATAGAAAAGTCAAACAAATAGATGAATTAAAAATGCCTATTGCCTGGATATCCGATAATTCAAAACCCACGAAAGCTTTTGCTGATTATCTGCAAAGGATTTCAACAGGGAATTATGCACTCGAAAGAAGACATAAATTTTTGCTTGATAAAATTCCAAATCGTGGCGATTGGGTTAAAATTAAAAATCATCAGGCTAAACTTGAAGATTTGGCGGCCCTTACCGCGTTTACGAATGATGAATTTGCTTTGTTTTCGGGCAAGGGTGGCAAAATTATCTTTCATGGGTCAAGAAAGACTTGGAGTTTACCAAATGATGCATTCAAAGAAATATGCGACAAGAAAATGATATGGGAAGGGCATTCACATCCTTATCCCGGTGATTTATTGGCTTCACCCCAAGATAGGAATACATTAAAACTATTGACTTGGCAAAAGGAAAGTAGTATAATTGATGTACAAGGTAATATAAATACTTTTTCCAATTCGTGGGCAGATTTTATTGATGAAAAGATTGGGGTGAGATAATATGCTGAACGAAAAAGAGTTTCATACAAAAGCGTTGGAAAAGCTTGTAGAGATTAAAGGTAAGGATTACGTGTTAGAAAACAAGGAATATTTATACCCCTGTTGGCACGTATATGATACCACAGCATATGTTTCAATTCTTTTTGATGATACAAATACGGGTGATTTGTTTGACAGTGAAGGCAATTTGCATGTCGATGAGACAATAAAGCCTAAAGAAAGATTTGATTTTGAGGTCGATTTAACGACTGGAGAATGCATATATGTAAATTAATACCACCCTACTAAAATGGTAAGGTGGTATTTTTATACCCAAAAATCAATAATCAAAGCATTGTGTAATTATACATAGTGCTTTTTTTTATACAAAAAATTACCTCTATCTTGCGTGAGGTTTAAATGCAAGAACGGCACGGCGGTGAGTGGCACCGCATTTATAAGTTAAATCGATGTCGGGAAAGGAACAAAATGGAATTTTTAAAGGAATTATTTCCACAACCACTATCTTTTGAGGAATTTGTTAAAGCTGTAGAAAGTAAAGGCTACAAACTTGCAGATTTGTCAAAGGGTGAATATGTGGCAAAGGGAAAGCTTGACGACGCTTTGTCAAAAAACAAAACTTTGACAGACGATATAGCCAAGCTTAACAAAGACATTACTGACTTGAAAAACAGTAATGCTTCTGCTGATGACTACAAAAAGAAATTTGAGGAATTGCAGAAGAAGATTGAAGATGATGAAAAGGCGGCAAAGGAAGCAGCAGAGGACAAAGCCTTGACTGATGCAATTACGGCAGTATTTGGTGAAAAGAAATTTACATCAGATTATGTTCGTAACGGTATTATTGCCGATATGAAAACCGAGATTGCAAAGGCTGAAAACAAAGGCAAAGGCTATGCTGAAATCTTTGAAAACCTTACAAAAGACAAAGAAGGGATTTTTGTTAATCCCAACGGACCTGCGAATATGGCAGGTATGAATGATAAAGACCTTGATATAACAGATGATATAGCGAGGGAGGTTATGGGTCTGCCACCTCTAAATAAATAATAAAGGAGATTTGATAAAATGGCTAACGCAATCGAACTATTTAAGAAGTATATCGCACTTATAGATGATGTTTATAAGCATGCATCAAAAACAGCGGTATTGGATGGCAGCTCCGCTTTGGTACAGGCGGGTGCTAATGCTAACGAAATTATTGTACCTAAGCTTTCTATGGATGGTCTTGCTGACTATTCAAGAAATGACGGCTACATTAAAGGTGATGTCGACCTTACAATGGAAACCGTTAAATTCAACTATGACAGAGGTAGAAAATTCTCTGTAGATGCTATGGACAATGAGGAAACTGCAGGCATTGCATTTGGTAAGCTTTCTTCTGAATTTATTCGTACAAGAGTTGTTCCCGAAATGGATGCATTTAGATTTGCTACATATTCAGGTGTAGAAAACATCGGCAAGGCAAGTGGAACCCTTGCAGATGGTCCTGCGGTTTTGGCAGCTCTTGTTAAAGCAAAGAGCGAAATGGATGAAGCCGAAGTTCCTGCTGAAAACAGATATTTGTTTATTACACCTACATTGCTAAATGAAGCAAATGCAGTTGACACAACAAAGTCAAAAGCTATTCTTGCATCATTTACAATCGTTGAAGTTCCGCAGTCTCGTTTTTACACTGCTATTGAACTTAAAGACGGTACCACTGCAGGTGAAGAGGCAGGTGGCTTTGTAAAGGCAGATACAGGTAAGGATATAAACTTTATGATTATCCACAAACCTGCTACACTTCAGTATCCAAAGCATACTGTAAATAAAATTATTTCACCTGAAGCTAACCAGGAAAGCGATGGTTGGTTGTTCTTCTACCGTGCATATGGTCTTGCGGATGTTTATGAAAACAAAACTGCAGGTATCTATTTGCACCACAAAGAATAGGAGGTAATTATTTATGGGTAAAATTGTAGGTTTACAGTTTAAGAAAAAATCACAACCTCCAAAGGATGATAAGAAAGGCAAGTCTAATACACAACCTCCAAAGGATGGTAATCCAAAAGAGGGAGAAAAGGCTGAATAATTAAAGGGCGGTGTAATTATGTTTCTGACATATGAAGAATACAAGGAATATGGCGGTGGACTTGATGAAACCGCCTTTAAAATCTATGGCTACGAGGCTGAAAAGAGAGTTGATACCGAAACCCACGGAAGATTTGAAACTGCAACAGATAAAGAGCCTGTAAAAAGGTGCATTACAAGGATTGCCGATATAATGGAAAAGTCTGACGTTACAAAAAATAAGGTTACATCGTGGAATAACGAAGGAGTAAGCAAGAGTATCAAAGATGTTTCTTTGGATGAATACAATGCAAAAATAACGAACATCATACGTGATTATCTTACTAATGTGGTTGATAAAACCGACACACCATTGTTGTATTTGGGGGTGTGAGTATGATAGACCCAACGTTTAATGAAACTATAACAGTTTATCATCAGCACAAGCATCTTGATGCAACTTCCAAAAAGAACGCTACAGAGTGGATAAAGACAGTATATGAAGAATGTTATTACGGCACTCAAAAGGCCGAAAATCTTAATGGAAACACTTTGTCACAGGCAAGCAGTTATGTTGTGAAGATACCTTATAATGGCGCAGTTTTAAATATTTCGCCCGGGGATATCGTTGTCAAAGGCATGACAGATGATATTATTGCAGATGTACAGGGACAGAGAGCAACGGACTTGATTAACAAATACAAGCCTGATTGTTTTACTGTCCGGACCTCTTCGGATAATACAAAAATTGAAGAGGATGCTCATTACAAGGTAACCGGAGTGTGATGTTATGGCATTTAAGATTTCTGTTAAATCCAACATCAACGTTAGAAAACATATGGCAAAGGTGCAGGATGATGATTTTTGGAAATTTGGTGCAAATGAGTGGTGGAAGGATATAACTCTATTTACTCCTATGAGAAAAGGTGCTTTATTTGAAACGGTTGAAATAAGGCCTAAAGAGATAGAGTATTTATCACTGCAGGCACATTATTTATATCATGGTGAGCTTATGGTTGACCCGGATACCGGTAGCTCATATGCAAGACAAGGGTCGAAAAAAGTTTATACCGGCACGCCTTTGGTTATGAGTAAGGATAAACACCCTCTTGCAACAAAAGAATGGGATAAGGCAGCAGAGCCAACCCAAAAGCCAAAGCTTATTGATGCTATGCAAAAATATATCGACAGTGGGAGGCTTAAACTAAATGAATAAAGCACAAGCAGTTATGGATTTGATAAGTAAATGCCCTTTGGTTGGGGTAGATGCTTATTTTAATTTTGTGGATGAAACAACCACAGAAAGCAATACCTCGTTACTAACTGACGGTTACGGAAGATTGGTGAAAAAATATGTTGACGGTGAAGAGTTGCGTAAATTCCAATGTGTAATCCGTCAGGTAAAGCCGTTATCAAGATATTCAAACACAAGCGAGAATATAGAGCAGATGCAATATGTTCAGGACTTTATGGATTGGATAAATGAACAGGGGAAAGCCGAAAACTTTCCTGACTTCGGCGAAAAATGTAAGGTACAGAAAATGTCGACACCGGATGGGGTTATTCATCCTATGTTGGCAGGAATATACGAGGGAACGTCTTTGTATTCGTTCCCTTTTGAAATAACATATACAGAAAGGGTTTGATTAAATGATTAAAAGAAGTGATAAAAAGGCTTTTTATGGAGTTCCTTCGGAGGGTAAAGTAACTTTTACACGAATGAGATATTTTACCGATTTGTCTATCAGCAAGAATCCAAAGGAATATTCAAGACAGTATGTTGATGAATCCGAGGAAAGGGCAGACGTTGTAGGTTATTCGCCTTCTATGTCCTATGCTTTTGATGATTACAAGGGCGATGCTGTTCTTGAAGATATTGTTGAAATTACAAACAATGAAAAGCTTGGCTTGGATGCACAGAGAGAAATTGTCCAGGTGGATTTTGCAAGAGAAGTTGGCGGAGGTTTTTATGCCGTAAAGAGAACATTTTCCGTTATCGCTGATTCCGAAGGTGATAGCACAGATGCCTACACTTACAGCGGTACTTTCAAGACAGTAAGCTCTAAAGTTATCGGCGTGGCTACGATTGCAACGCCTGCAGATGGTGATAGTGAAAATGTTGAAACTATTACTTTTGCTGAATCGGCGGAGTAATACAGCCTCTTATGTTGGCTGACACGTCCGCTGACAAAGAGGCATATACATATGAAACTTTAAGCAGCTATACAAAGGCAGAACTTTTGGCAATAGCTGACGAAATGGGCGTGGGTGGTCTTTCTATGAACAATACGAAGGACGAAATAATCAATACAATATTGGGGGCGGAATAATCCGTCCCTTTTCATTTGAGGAGGATTTTCATGAATAAAACAGTATTTGAATATGAGGAAAAACATCACATATTGGAAATTGACGGTGTTGAATATGAAATACCACATAGAACAGCGGAGCTTGAAAAGAAAATAAGGGAACACGATGAAAAGCTTAAGGATATGACAGAGTATGAAGGTAATATGTCGATGCTTGAAATCCTTTTCGGTAAAGCTAATGCAAAAAAGATGTTCCCGGACAAAGAAAAAACCAACCTTGATAAGCTTTCAAAATGCACAAGCATTGCTATAGGTTTATTTATGCACGAATACAATACGGCGCGTACCGAGGAAATGAAATCAAAATTAAATGAAGTGCAGCCGTTTCTATCAGAGATAAAAAATACTACTGATGCCTTGAAAAAGGCTCAATCTAAAGTTGAATTGCAAAGGGTAATTAATAAAAAATGAGCATATTAACAGAAACATTGCCTAATTATGTTATTGTAAGGGGTAAAAAATGTCCTATCAGGTCGGATTTTAAGGCGTGGCTTGAGTTTTCCGAAATTATAAACAAGAATATAAGCGAAGCAGAAAAGCTGTTTAAAATGTTTAAATTGGTTTTTGAGGAACTTCCGCCAAATATGTATGACGGTATATCTGCTATGATGAAATTTTACAGTTATACACCCACACCAAAAAAGACGAATGAAAAACCCATAAACAAAAACTATTTTGATTTTGAATATGATGCAAATTTGATATATTCAGCATTTTTACAACAATATAAGGTTGACCTTTGCCAATCAAATATGCATTGGTGGACATTTAAGGCTCTTTTGGGTGGTCTTTCAGACGATACACACTTTATAAAGGTGGTACAATACCGCAGTATGGATTTATCTAAAATTAAGGATAAAGAACAAAAACGCCATTATCAGAAAATGAAAGCATTGTATAAACTTCCTGATAATCGAAGTGAAGAACAAAAGGAACAGCACCTTAATGATGTTATGGAGAGTATGTTTTAATATTGACAAGAAATTCCAAATAATGTATAATCTTATTATATTTTAGGAGGGATTTTATGAGAAAGATATTTGCTTTACTATTAAGCTTCGTACTTTGTTTATCGGTTGTAGGTTGCGGAAACAATGAGGAAACAGAAGAAAAACCAAAAAATACAATCGTTATAGATAATGCGGAAGAAAAGCCAATGGAGGGTGTTTTCAGATATGCTAATTGGGGAGATAGTATCGAAACGGTAGAATCCCTTGAACCCATTAGATGTGTTGAAAAAGATGAGCGTACCCTGATGTATGAAATAAAGTTATTGACATATGATGCGTATGCTTTTTATTTTTTCGGTGGTAAAGGTTTGATAAGTGGGATGTATTCAATAATAGATACCCATACAAACTATAACTCTTATATTGATGATTTTAATAGAATAGATGACACATTAAAAGAAAAATATGGCGAACCGAGTATTAGCAAAGCGGAATGGTTAAACGATTTGCTTAAAGATGACCCGGGTATTGCTTTGTACTACGGTGACGTAAAATATTTCTCTCTTTGGTCAAACGAAAATGTGCAAATACTTCATGAATTGTCAAGCGATAATTTTGAATTTAAACATAATATTGTATATTTTGACCCAAATAGAGAAACAAAAACAGATACAACAGGTTTGTAAGATTAAAAAAATTAAAAAATGAAATTAAGCATCTTCAATTACGAAGGTGCTTTTCTTATACCTGTTTTTGGAAAGTTGGTGAGGATAATTGAAAAAATACAGTGCCCTTTTTGTGGTTATGAAATGCCTATATATAAAGACAAAAACGCTATTGCAAAATGTGTGTATGTTAAATGCAAGGGTAGAAACTGCAAAAGACTATTTGAAATTAACATAGAAAATAAGAAAATCAAGTAGAGCCATTATGTGCCGATGATTTTTCACATAGAGAGGTGATAACATTGGCAGATAAATTGGTTATTAAAATAGACGGCGACGATAGTGGACTTGAGAAACGTTTAAAAGGCATAGGAAATATTGCTCAAAGTGCGTTAGGTGTCGCTGTTAAAGGAGCAGCAGCGGTTAGTACGGCATTTGCAGGTGCTACTGTTGCTGCTTTAAAATTCAGCGGTGAATTTGAACAAAATTTAGGTGGTTCCGAGGCGGTATTTAAAGAGTTTGCATCAACCATACAGGAAACGGCAAATAAGGCATATAAAAATATGGGATTGTCTGCATCTGATTATATGGCAACTGCCAATAAGATGGGGGCGTTGTTTCAGGGCGTAGGCTTTACCATTGGTAAAAGTGCGGACATATCCACACAAGCAATGCAAAGAGCAGCTGATGTAGCCTCAATAATGGGTATTGATGTAGGCTTTGCTATGGAAAGTATTGCAGGTGCAGCAAAAGGCAACTTTACCATGATGGATAATCTTGGTGTAGCAATGAACGATACTACGTTGCAAGCCTATGCACAGGCAAACGGACTTGGAGAGCTTAAAACAACCTATGACAAGGTTAATGCGGCAATGATGATGTTCCTTGAAAAAACAGAATATGCTGCAGGCAACTATGCAAAGGAAAATGAAACTCTTGCAGGTTCTCTTACTACCCTAAAAGCTGCTTTTGAAAACTTTATGGCAGGTGTAGGCTCTGCTGAGGAGCTTGAAGAGGCATTGACAAGTGCTATGGATGTTGTGGTTAAAAACATCGAAGAGTTAACTCCTGCATTGGCAGAGGGTTTGATTCAGCTTGTTCACGGTCTGATACCTGTTATACCGGAAATCATAAGACAATTAATACCTGGTATTATTGATACAATAGAAGAATTGTTTTTTGAGGTAATAGAAGTTATTCCTGATTTAATAAGTGAGATTGCCGATGGAGTAGGCGATGCGGTACCTGTTTTAAAGCCATTGGCAAGCTTAATATCTACTCTTGCGGATAATATAGAAACACTTGCGACTATCACGGCCGTTGGTACTTCTGCATTTGTAGCATATAAAACTGCATTGCTTACAATGAGTGTTATTCAACAGGTTACAAGTTGGCTTAATACAACTAGGACTGCACTTACTGCATATACAACTGCTTTGGCAGTTAATAGTGCAACTGCATCAACTGGAGCAACGGTAAACGGTTTGTTACTTATGACTTTGACCCCTTTGCAAACTATTTATGGTGTACTGACAGGTAAAATAAAACTTGCTGATGCGGCACAAAAATTGCTTAACAGTACAATTTTAAAAAATCCTTATGCTTTAGCTGCAGCTGCTTTGACGGCTTTGATTACTGCAATAGTAGCTTATGCTGCAACACATACATCTGTGTCAGAAGAAATACAGAATTCTCTTGAGGATTTAAAAAAATCTCACGAAGATGCGATAAAATCTATCGACCAAACCGCATCTGCGGAAATGGCAGAGGCAGAAAGTGCTTTGTTATTAAAAGACAAATTATTTACCCTTGAAGAACAGATAAAAAGCGGTACTTTAACACAGGAAGAGGCTGAACAAGCACAAAATGAGTTTAATATTGCTGCTGCTGAACTTGAAAAAATTATTCCTGGTATAATCGATTATTTGTATGATGAAACCGGACAAATAGAAATCCAGGACCAAGCGGTAAATAAATTGGTAAAATCTTATTACAAGCTTGCTTATGCAAAATCTATGGCTAACGCTTATCAGCAAAAGATGGATGAAACGGCGAAAGCTTTGGTTGATGCAAAGGAAACGCAGAAAACCGCACGAGTAAATTTAAAGAATGTTCAAGATAGTGATGGTTGGTTTAAAGGTCTCAGATTATCTTCGGCAAACAAAGCTGTATTTGCTGCTGATGATGCTACTGCTGCTCTTGAGGCAGAGCACGAAGGATATTGGAAAGAAATGGTCAGCTATTCCGAAGAAGTAGAAAAGCTTATTGGTGATGTTGTTAAAACAACTGAAAGTGGTGATGACAAAGTTACAAAAACAGTAACCTCCGGAAACGCCAAAAGGACCAAAGATACAAAAACTGCTCTTGAGACAGATTTAAATAATCTGCAAAAAGCACATAAATACGGTGTGATTTCTGATAAGGAGTATTATTTAGAACTTGCGAAATTACGTAACAAGTATTTTAAAGAGGGTAGCGATGATTGGGATGAATACACCGAAGAAATATTTGATTATTATAATGACATGCTATCGGAGGCTAAGGATGTAGCACTTACACAGCTTGAGGAAATAGGTAAAGCTCAAGATGCAATGGCAAAGAAATTGCACGAAAGTTCTAACCTTACATATGAGCAGTATTCCATTGTGGAAAAGGGTGAAGAAACCTCATATACAAGGCTTGCGGATGTTGGTGCAAGCAACAGAAAGCTTGAGCAATATAATAATTTGTTGGACAGGGTATATGAAAAAAGACCTGAATTGCCTGATAACTTTACTGACTTCCTTGCTAATATGGACGTGGATGAGGCTATTACATATCTTACAGAGTTGTTAACTGCATCCGAAGCAGAATTTAATAAATATATGGATGATTTGGAAGAAAATCAGCGACTTTCCGAAAAGGTGAGCAGTAAGATATATTCTTCCGAATTTAAAGAGTTAGCAGAAAAATTTAAGGCTGAATTTGGACAGTTACCGGAAGACTTTTTTGAAATAGGCGAAGAATCCGCAGAGCAGTACGGCGAAGGGTTTATGAATCAATTAAAAAGTGTGTTTGAAGATGTTAAGGCGAGAATATCGGCAGAAATGCAAAGTTTGAGCACACAGCTTGCAATAGCAGGTGCAGGCAATGTAACAACAAATACATTCACCGATGCGAGAACTACAAATATTTATGCATCTTCCGCATCACCACACGAAATAATCGAGGAACAGAAACAAAATGACATTTATCAGGAACATACAAGTAAATGGGGTGGTCAATAAATGGCAACTTTTTTAAAATATGTATCAAAGGGAGGCACCGTCAAAATGGGCGGTGCTTTATCTCATATTCGTTTAATGGAGCCTTTAAATGGTTTTGAATTGCCTGCAAAAAACTACGAGACAATAGAGTTTGCAGGGGAAAACGGCGTAACAACTACCGGGAGTAAAGATATGTCTAGAATAATGACTGTTTCCGGTGATATATACGGCGGGCAAAAAACATTGATGGAAATATTAAAAGCTTTCTATTATGAAGGCACTTTGTATTGTGAGTTTGGAAATATAAAGCGAAAAATTGATTGTAAGGTCAAAAACCTTGACGATATAACAAGACATGGCAATAGTGGAATAAACGGATTTACAGTACAATTTGAGGCTGATTATCCGTATTTTAATGACTTTAAGGACAGTGTTACAACAATATCAAGCAGTAAGGATTTGATTAACGGCACATTCATATTGCCTTGTGTTTGGTCGGAATACTTGCAAAAAGGTACAGTTATAAACAATGGGGATAAAATCACGTATCCTTTAATTGAAATTAAAACAGATACCGCACCTGTAGCGGAGGAATCTACGATAAGGATTGTAAATAACTCCACAGGTGCATTTATATGCCTTGAACACTTAATGCGCGAAGGAGAAACCGTAACATTAGACCTCAAAACAAGACGTATAAAAAGCAGTATTGACGGTAATATAACAAACCACATCACAAATGATACTGTTTTGGAAAACTTTTACCTTGATATAGGGGAAAATGAA
>JAZSKK010000052.1:0-3519 GCA_045534795.1 Clostridia bacterium
AGATGCCTGATGCAATTTCCCTGGGTGTTGGTGAGCCTGACTTTATTACTCCATGGCACATAAGAGAGGCAGGTATATATTCCCTTGAAAAAGGACATACATACTATACATCAAACAGCGGTCTTGAAGAACTGCGTTTTGAAATTACAAACTACCTGCACAGAAGGTTTAACCTTTCATACAACTATAAAAACGAAGTATTAGTCACTGTAGGCGGCAGTGAAGCAATAGACCTTGCCATGAGGGCATTTATTTCCAAGGGTGACGAAGTATTAATACCTGAACCCTGCTTTGTATGCTACTCACCCTGCGTAACTATGGCAGGCGGTACACCTGTACCTATTGTAACTACAGAGTCCGATGAATTTAAGCTTACAGCCAATGCTCTTAAAAACGCCATAACGCCAAAGACAAAAATGCTTGTGCTTGCGTATCCAAACAACCCCACAGGGGCTATTATGGACAAGCAGGACCTTGAGGCAATAGCTGATGTACTAAAGGATACGGATATTATCGTTTTATCTGACGAAATATACGCCGAGCTTACCTATGGTCAAAAGCATACATCTATTGCACAGATTGATGGTATGAAGGAACGCACATTACTTGCAAGCGGTTTTTCAAAAGCATTTGCAATGACTGGATGGCGTCTTGGCTATATATGCGGTAATGCGGACACTATAAAGGCTATGACTAAAATACACCAGTACGGCATAATGTCAACACCTACTACAAGTCAGTATGCCGCTATAGAGGCTATGAAAAACGGCGATGACGATGTTGCATACATGGTGTCGGAATATGATTGCAGAAGAAAGATACTTGTTGAGGAGCTTAACAAAATGGGTCTGCATTGTTTTGAGCCAAAGGGTGCTTTTTATGTATTCCCCTCCATCCAATCTACAGGTATGACATCAGAACAATTTTGTGAGGAATTACTAAAAGACCAAAAAGTAGCTGTTGTTCCCGGTAACGCATTTGGAGAAAGCGGCGAGGGGTTTGTAAGAATTTCTTATGCATATTCTATTGACGCAATAAGCCACGCCCTTGAAAAAATTGAAAAATTCATTTCAAAACACAAATAACAGAGGTAAATATGGAAAGACTTGATAAAATTCTTTCAAACAGCGGTTTGGGAACAAGAAAAGAAGTTAAAAAGCTGATAAAATACGGCACGGTAAAAATCGACGGCAAGGTTGCAACGTCAGGGGATATAAAGCTTGACCCGGAAACGTGTGAAATTACGGTAAATGGCGAAAAGCTTTTGTATAAGGAATTTATCTACCTTATGCTTAACAAGCCTGACGGCTATGTAAGTGCCACAGAGGATAATTTTTATCCGACGGTTACGGAGCTTGTATCTGAGGAATACCTTCATTATAACGTATTCCCCGTAGGCAGACTTGACGTTGATACAGAAGGGTTGCTTATACTTACAAATGACGGAAAATTTGCCCACAACGTAACCTCGCCGAAAAAGCTTATTCCAAAAAAATATTTTGTAATACCCGAAACACCCATAAGCGACAACGATAAAAAAATCTTTGCATCAGGTATGGATTTAGGTGACTTTACCACTATGCCCGCAACTCTTGAAGAATGTGATGGCGGTTGTTACGTCACCATATTTGAGGGTAAATTCCATCAGGTAAAAAGAATGTTTGAAAAAATAAATAACCGAGTTAAGTATTTAAAAAGAGTACAGATTGGAAGCCTTTTACTGGACAAAGATTTGAATCTTGGTGAAACAAAAGAGATTTCAGAAGGAGAGATTGAACTTTTATGGATATAAACAAAAGACTTGCAGAAGAATTTAATATAAAAATCCACCAGGTAGAAAATACAGTAAAATTAATCGATGAGGGTAACACAATCCCATTTATTGCGCGATACAGAAAGGAAGCAACAGGCTCACTTGACGACCAGCTTTTGCGTAATCTTAATGACAGGCTTGTGTACTTACGCAATATGGAAGAACGCAAGGAGGAAATCAAAAGACTTATTGACGAACAGGGCAAGCTGACAGAAGAGCTTGTGCTTGCTATTGACACCTGCGAAAAGCTTACTGAGCTTGAAGACATATACCGTCCATACAGGCCAAAACGCAGAACACGTGCAACAATAGCTAAGGAAAAGGGGCTTGAGCCTCTTGCAGAAATTATAATTGCTCAAAATTTATATGACGGCATCATTGATGATATATGCGCACCGTTTATAAATGAAGAAAAGGAAGTTAATTCCACAGAGGATGCACTTGCAGGTGCTATGGATATTATTGCGGAGGAAATTTCCGACAATGCAGATTACAGAAAATTCATCAGAATTTATACCATGCGTAACGGCACAATTTCTTCAAAGGCAACCAACAAAGAAGAAACAGAGAAAAAGCGTGACGTATATCAGATGTATCACGAATTTTCTGAACCGCTTAAAGCTGTTGCAAGACACAGAATACTTGCAATAAACCGCGGTGAGTCCGAAGAATTTTTGTCAGTTAAAATAGAGGTTGAGCCTGATGGCATAATTACATACCTTAATGGTCAGCTTATACCCGAAAAACGTAGTATCACAAGTGAATATGTAGAACTTGCAGCATCAGATGCATACAAAAGACTTATCATGCCAAGTATTGAAAATGAGCTTAGAAACCAGCTTACAGATAATGCTCAGGAAGGCGCTATGAAGATATTTTCCGAAAATCTTAAAAATCTTTTGTTGCAGGCCCCTATTAAAAACAAAGTTGTTCTGGGATATGACCCGGGTTATCGTACAGGCTGTAAGCTTGCAGTAGTTGACGGAACAGGCAGAGTTTTGGACGTAGGCGTTATTTACCCTACCCCTCCTACTACTCCTGCAAAAATAGAGGATGCAAAGAAAAAGGTTGCATCACTTATAAGCAAGCATAAAGTTGATATTATATCCATAGGGAACGGTACCGCATCTAAGGAAAGTGAAATCTTTATTGCAGGTCTTATAAAAGAGCTTGGCAGTAATGCCGTATATATTATGACAAACGAATCAGGCGCGTCAGTATATTCAGCATCCAAGCTTGCAGCTGAGGAATTTCCTGATTACGATGTTTCCCAACGAAGTGCCGTATCTATTGCACGCCGTATTCAGGACCCATTGGCAGAGCTTGTTAAAATTGACCCTAAATCCATCGGCGTAGGGCAATATCAACACGATATGAACCAAAAACGATTAAGCGAGGCATTGGGCGGTGTTGTTGAAGACTGCGTTAACAGTGTAGGTGTAGATCTAAATACTGCATCTCCATCATTGCTTTCATATATTTCAGGCATTAATGGTACAATTGCAAAAAATATTGTTACATACCGTGAGGAAAACGGTAAGTTCAAAAACAGAAGCCAGCTGAAAAAGGTTTCCAAACTTGGCCCTAAAGCATACGAACAATGTGCAGGCTTTCTGCGTATTACTGACGGCGACAACATTCTGGACAACACCTCTGTTCATCCTGAATCCTATGACGCAACAAAGGAATTAATAGCTATATTAGGC
>JAZSKK010000168.1:0-13143 GCA_045534795.1 Clostridia bacterium
GTGAGGATGACTGCGGTCTTGAAGGGCTTAAAAAGGCAAAAAAATCCTATCAGCCTGTGTTTATGGTTGAAAAATACAAAGTTATAAGGAGATGACAACAATGGTAGCATTATTGTTGGCAGACGGTTTTGAAGAAATTGAAGCACTTACACCTGTGGATGTTTTAAGGCGTGCAGGAATAAAGGTAGTGACCTATTCAATAAATGGCGATTTATGTGTTTGCGGTACGCATAATATTATGGTTGACGCAGATGATGTTATTGAAAATATAAATTATGAAGATGTAGAGGCTGTAATTTTGCCCGGCGGTATGCCAGGTGCAGATAATCTGGAAAATTGCAGGGAAGTACAGGAACTTTTGGAATATGCTGCTGAAAACCCCGTGCTTATGTGTGCAATATGTGCCGCACCAAAGGTTTTGGGCAAATTTGGATATCTTGAAGGTAAAAGGGCAACCTGTTTTCCTGGTTTTGAGGAAAATCTTCTTGGGGCAACAGCTACTGCGGACAGAGTAACCGTTGACGGCAATATTATTACTTCAAAGGGGATGGGTACTGCTATGGATTTTTCACTTGCAATACTTGAGTATTTGAAGGATAAGGATACTGCCGATAAAATGGCGGCTTCCACTATGTATAAGTAAGAGGTTTGTATGAGTAATAATAAAATTATTCCGTATTTTTTATGTACAAGGCTTTTGCTGCTGGTTTTTCTTTTGCAGTTTGTTGTATCCTTGTTCGTAAAAAAATACGGAGATGTTTTTGGCGGCAGTCTGTCGGTGGATTATACATACATATTGCTGACACAGATTGTTGCAGTTGCAATTCCGTGCTTTTTGTTATGTATAGGAAAAAAAGCGGGGATTAAAAGAACTTTAAGAATAAAATCAATTAAATCTTCTACAGCCATAAGGTGTATTGTATTGGGCTTTTGCCTGCAGCCTGTGGCAATTCTTGCAAATGTGCCCTTGCAAAGGCTTGCACATAACAGCAGTGCTGTGGTATCGCCTCCAAAAAGCCTTTCGGATGTAATGGTTATGGTGTTGTTTATCTGTATTATACCTGCGGTGTTTGAGGAGCTTTTGTTAAGGGGAATGGTTCTCACCTCTGTCAGAAGAAAAGGATATGCCTTTTCCATAATCGTAACAACTGCTTTGTTTGTACTTATGCACGGAGATATGTATTCCGCTTTGGGGCATATTATTTTGGGAGCTGCTGCTGCGTTTGCTGTTTTAAACAGCGGTTCTGTACTGGCAGGGATTTTGGTCCATTTTTCATTTAACTTTTGCGGAGTGCTTATAGACTATATAACAAGCGTATTTTATATGTGGGGTGGCTTTGTAGGAGGCTTTGGTTTTTTTGTTGCATTGGCAATAGGGGGGACAATAGCATCCGTTATTGGGTTATACAGGCTTAATAACCCAAGGATAAAAAAATATCCGTCAGAAGATATTTTCTATAATTTGTGCAGAGCTTTTTTGAATATTCCTGTTATTTTGATTATAATAATATATGTTTTGCACAACGTAATGTAAGGGGCAGTATTATGAGGTTTATAAATAAAGCCAGTAAAAAATTTATTTTATTTTCAATTCTGTTTTTGGTTTTTGCAGGTGTTTTTGCTACGCCTGTTTTAAAAGATGTTTTTGGCAGTGGCGGTAATAGCAACGGTGTTTTTATTGAGGTTGCAGAGGGTGAAACTTTAAGAGAAACTGCAAAAAAACTGGCGGACAATAATATTATAAGCTACGAAAAGGTGTTTTATATTTATGCAAAGGGCAAGGCAGTTGATTTTAAGTTTGGCGGTCATGTATTTGCAACCAATATGTCCTATGCCGAAATTTGCAGACAACTTACAGAGCCAGGTACTGCAAAGACTGTAAAGCTTACTGTTCCTGAAGGTTATGAGCTTCGGCTGATTGCCCAGGCATGTGAAGATGCAGGCATTGTAAGTGCAGAAGAATTTATGAAATCTGCACAGAATGATGATTTTGACTATGACTTTTTGGTTGACAGGTCAGGGGTTAATTATAAATTGGAGGGATTTTTGTTCCCTGCTACTTATGAATTAAACTATGGAGCTTCTCCAAAGGAAATAATAGATACTATGTTAAGGGCATTTGACAACGTATATTCCCCGCAATATTCTGCAAGAGCAAAGGAGCTTGGGATGTCGGATTATGACATAATTACATTGGCGTCTGTTGTAGAACGTGAGGCTGCCAATGCAGGGGAGCATAAAAAGGTTGCAGGTGTGTTTTATAACCGCATAAAGGATGGTATGAATTTGCAATCCTGTGCTACCGTTCAGTACATTTTAAAGGAACGCAAGCCGGTGCTTTTGATAAAGGATACGGAAATTGATTCGCCGTATAACACATATAAATATTCAGGGTTGCCTGTGGGACCTATTGCATCACCGGGTAAAAGCGCAATAGAGGCGGCGTTGTATCCTGAAGACCACGAATACTACTATTTTGTGGCAAAAGCCGACGGCAGCGGCCATATTTTTTCCAAAACATTTGAGGAACATAATAAAGCGGTGTCAAAAAATCAGTAAAGAGGAATAAAGTATGCAAAATAACGAAGAACATAACATTAATTATGAATATATAACAAGATATATAAGGCGTACTATGAAAAAGAATGAGGGGCTTCTGGCTGAAATAGAAGAGTATGCAAAGGCTAACGATGTGCCTATTGCACAGCCTGAAACAATTAAGCTTATTGAAAATCTTATTCATATTTCACCATCTAAAAAGGTGTTGGAAATAGGCTCTGCCATAGGTTATTCGTCAATTATTATGGCAAATGCAGGTGCAGACGTTACAACCATTGAACGTGATGAAAATATGTTTGAGGCCTTGTTTTCCAATATAGAAAAAGCGGGGCATACAAATAATATTCACGTACATAAGGGTGATGCTTTAGAAGTGCTTGATACCATAGACGGTCAGTATGATTTTATATTCGTTGATGCTGCAAAGGGGCAGTATCTTGAATTTTTGCCACACTGTATGCGCATGCTTAAGGTGGGGGGAATAATGTTCAGCGACAATATTTTATACAAGGGTATGGTTGCAACTGACGAGCTTTATAAGAGAAGAAAGGTAACTATTATACGCAGGTTGCGTAAATATCTTGATACAATTTGTAATATGGACGAGCTTAACACGGTTATTGTGCCAATAGGTGACGGTGCCGCAATAAGCTATCGACTTAAATAAGGGGGTGTAGTAATTGATTAAAAAACCCGAAATATTGGCTCCTGCAGGGGATTATGACAAGCTGGTTGCCGCAATACAGTATGGTGCAGACGCAGTTTACCTTGGGGGCGAAGAATTTTCTATGCGTGTTGCGTGCAATAATTTCAGTGACGATGATATTAAAAGAGGCATAGATTTTGCGAAGGACAATGGGAGAAAAATATATATTGCCACAAATGTCATTATGAAGAACAAGGACATTGAGGCGGTAGAAAGGTTTGCACAAAAGATATATTCTTATGGTGCAGATGCAATTATACTTTCCGACGTAGGTGCTTTTGATGTTGTAAAAAATAATGTGCCGGGTCTTGATATACACATAAGTACACAAGCCAATACAAATAACTATGCAAGTGCAAATATGTGGCACAAGCTTGGTGCTTCACGCGTGGTTTTATCACGAGAAATGACATACGGTGAGGTTAAGGAGCTTCGCGAAAAGACTGATAAGGATTTGGAACTTGAACTTTTTGTACACGGTGCAATGTGTGTTTCGTATTCAGGCAGATGTCTTTTGAGCAGTTTTATGATTGGCAGAGAGGCTAACAGAGGTGCGTGTGCACAACCCTGCAGATGGAAATACTACTTAATGGAGGAAAAACGACCTGGGCAGTATTATCAGGTTATGGAGGGTGACGAGGGCAGCTATTTCTTTAATTCTAAGGATTTGTGCCTGATAGAGTATATACCTGAACTTGTAGATGCAGGCGTAACAAGCTTTAAAATAGAGGGCAGAGTAAAAAGTGAATATTATGTTGCCAATACTGTAAAGGCATATCGTCACGAAATTGACAGATATTATGAAAATCCTGACAAGTATGTGTTTGACCTACGTCAGCTTGAGGAACTTCAAAAGGTAAGCCATAGAGTGTATTCAACAGGCTTTTGGCATGGTGCACCAAAGGATGAGGGTCAGGTTTATGACAACAATGCCTATATAAGAGATTATGAAGTAGTTGGCGTTGTTAAGGAATGCGATGACGATGGTAATGCAATAGTTATGCAGAAAAATAAATTTTCTGTGGGTGATACTGTTGAAATTATGCAGCCTGTAAATGATACCATTGAATTTAAGGTGACTTCAATTATAAACGACAAGGGTAACGAGATAGAGTCTGCAACAGTGGGCAAAATGTTACTTAAGGTTAAGTTGCCTCAAAAAGTAGATGTAAACAGTATGTTAAGAAAACAAAATTAATGTTGACTATTTTTGGCAATAGTTGTATAATTTAAAAAGTATTTTAATGTATAGGAGATATGAAAAATGAAAAAGTTTTTAGCTATGATTATGGCGTTGACTATTGTGTTGACAATGTTAACAGGTATTGTTGTAATGGCAGAGCCTGTTGAAACAACAGAACAGGCCGAGGTTGTTGAAGAAACAGCTCCACAAATGCCAGCAGATTATGATGAAAGTACTATAGTTCAGTACCTGGTATTTAATCTTGCGGATACTGAAAATGTAACTATTGATTCATACCTTACTGCAAATGACGGCACATTGGATTATTATTTGCAAATGTATTCGTCTTACGGTCAGCAAATTGAAGAGACAGAATATGAAGGAAAAAGAGCATTGTCTATGGGACAAACTACAATAACAGCAGATGAATTGGCAGACACAGGTGTTGCGTATATTTCTGACAAAGGCTTTTTTGCAGATAAAAATACTTATGTTTATGTTTGTGGTACAATGCTGAACAGCGGATTTACAGATGGTGAAAAGATTGCTGTAGTTGTAATGGATTTGGGCAATAAAACAGTGTCACATGAAATTATTGGAGGTCAGCAAAATTCATTTATGGCTAATTCATATAAGATACACTGGATTAACGTATTGATTGCTCTTATGTGCCTTGTGGTATTGATTTTGGTTGCTTTGATTGTTGTTTTGACAATCAAAAAGAAAAAGGCAACAAAGGTAATAGAGGAAAATGATGAATATGTAAGCGAGGATAATTTGTTTGATATTTTGACTTCTGAAAATACAGAAGAAACAACTGAGGTTGTTGAAGAAAATGCAGAAGAACAAATTGAAGAAGCTGCTGAAAACGAAGAAGAATAATTTATAGTTTAAAAAAGACTGTTTGATTTATTTCAAACAGTCTTTTTTTATGCAAAAATACCTTTTATGCTTTGATTTGATGCAAAAAAACACAATATGTTGTATTTTTGAAAAAATGTAATAAAAATGTAAAAAAAGTATTGATTTTTTGAAAATTATAGTATATAATATAACCAAGTGGATGAAAAGTGGCATAAAGTGGTGTTCAATCCCAAAAAGGTGGTGACGAAATGTTAGTAGGCGAATTTCAACATAATATTGGTGCTAAGGGCAGAATGATTATGCCTACTAAGGTTCGTGATGAACTTAGTGAAAGGTTTGTAATCACTAAAGGGCTTGATAAGTGTTTGTTTGTTTTTTCTCAGGAAGAATGGGAAAAGCTTGATGAAAAGCTTTCTGAACAGTCACTTTCCAAGGGTAGAAAAATCCAGCGTTTCTTCTACGGCGGTATGACAGAGTGCGAACTTGACAAGCAAGGTCGTGTGTTGGTACCTCAGACACTTCGCGAATATGCAGAGCTTTTTAAGGATGCTGTTATAGTTGGTCTTGCAAAACGTGCAGAAATATGGAATAAAGACGAATGGGAAAGACAGAATGCAGAATTTGTTGAAGACGCTGACGATGTTGCTCTTCAGATGGAGGAACTTGGAATATGACAGAATTTGCTCATATACCGGTTATGCTTGATGAATGTATTCAGGCTCTTGATATTAAAGGCGACGGTGTCTATATAGATGGTACTTTGGGTGGTGCAGGACATTCAGTGCACATTGCATCTAAATGCAAAAGGCTGATTGGTATTGACCGTGATATTACCGCTATAAATGCTGCCAGGCAAAAGCTTGAGGGTTATAACGTTACATACGTAAATGATAATTACAACAATATAAACAATATTATGAAAAATATTGATGTTGAACATATAGATGGGGTTTTGTTGGATTTAGGGGTTTCTTCATATCAGCTTGATACTCCTGAAAGGGGTTTCAGTTACAGATTTGACGCTCCGTTGGATATGCGTATGAATGTTAATGACGCAATATCTGCCTACGACATAGTTAATACATACGGACAAAAGGAACTTGAAAAGATTATTTTTGAATATGGTGAAGAAAAGTTTACAAGACCTATTGTCCGCAGGATTATAGAAAAAAGACAGGAAAAGCCTATAGAAACAACCTTTGAATTGGCGGAACTTGTTAAAGGATGTATTCCTTTTAAAACACGAAAAGATGAAAAGCATCCTGAAAAAAGAGTTTTTCAGGCAATACGAATAGCAGTAAATGACGAGCTTTCGGGTCTTAGCCAGACTATAAAGGATTTTTGCGGATACTTAAAACCGGGGGGCAGAATGGCAATAATTACATTCCATTCCCTTGAGGACAGAATAGTAAAAACAACCTTTGCATCCCTTGCACAGGGGTGTATTTGTCCAAAGGAATTTCCTGTTTGTGTTTGCAACAATAAGCCAAAAGCTAAAATAATTACCAGAAAGCCTATACTTCCCACAAAAGAGGAACTTTTGATAAACAGCAGGTCGGCGAGTGCAAAGCTTCGCGTTTTGGAAAAGCTGCCTGTAGAGTAAATTTACAGAAAGGAAAGATTTTGATGTACGTGCCAAATTCGACAAGCAGTGCATATCAGCTTGATATGTACATCGAGCAAAAAGTCGATAAAAAAGCTGAAATCGAAAAGAAGAGACAGCAAAAGCTTAAGACAGCAAGACGCAAATTGGCACTGTACATGGCTGTATTCTTTGTAGCTTTGTTTGCAATTCTTTTTCGATATGTAAGAATTTATGATTTGCACAGTGATGTTGCAAGTCAAACTCAAAAGCTTGAAGTAATCCGTATGGAAAATGAGCAGACAAGACTTTCCATTGAAAATATGACTGATAAAACAAAAATTCAGGAATATGCAGAAACACAGCTTGGGTTGCAAAAAATCATGAGCACCCAGACGGTTTATCTTAACCCAACTAAGGAAAATTATATGCAAAATTTGGCAGAAACTAATTCCGGACTTGGTGGAATTAAGGGGATTTTTGCGGGATTTTTGGAATACTTGAAATAAATTATTAATAGGTATAAGAGGGGTCACTGACTCCTCTTATAGTCATTTTTTGATTATGTTAAATGTAGCTATATTCAGGTGCTAGAGGGTGGTTTTGTGGATAGAACAACTATGGATATGAAGAAAAAAATGCTTATTGTTCTGGCATTGTGCCTCATAGGCTTTATATATGTGTTGACTTTTGTTGTAAAATGGCAGGTTATTAAAGGTGCGGAGCTTTCTCAGGCTGCTGTGGAACAACAGACAAGAGATAAAACTATAAATTCCAAAAGAGGTTCTATTCTTGACAGAAACGGAAATGTCCTTGCGGCATCTATTTCTGTAGAGACAGTAACTGCGTCCCCTGTAGATGTGCAGAAAAATAAGAATATCAGTGTTGAAGAAATATCACAGGGGCTTGCTGATTTGCTTGATATGGAGTATGAAAGTGTATATAAAAAGCTAAAGCAGAATACATCCTATGTAATTGTAAAAAAGAAGATTGATAAGTCATTGGCTGACAAGGTCAGGGAATATCTTTATGAAAATGATATATCAGGGTTTACGTTAGTATCAGATACCAAAAGATATTATCCCTACGATAACCTTGCCTCTCATATAATTGGCTTTACAGGAACAGATAATCAGGGGCTTGCAGGTATTGAACTTAAATATGACAGCTATTTAAAGGGTGCATCAGGTCGTCTTATTACCGCAAGTGATGCATGGGGAAGTGAAATGCCCTTTGACTATGAAATGCTGATTGACCCTGAAGATGGTTTTAGCGTTGTGCTTACTATTGATGAAAATATTCAGAGAATTGTAGAAAAATATATGGAGCAGGCGGTTGAGGAAAATCAGCTTGGTAATGGTGCTTGCTGTATTGTTATGGAGGTAAAGACAGGGGAAATTTTGGCGATGACAACAAAGCCTGACTTTGACCTTAATAATCCGTTTGTGATAACAGATGAGGAAAAGCTTGAACAAATAAATGAGTACCCTGAGGGAGAAGAACGGGATAAAAAATATTCTGAAGCATTAAATCAGCTTTGGAGAAACAAGGCGGTTGTAGATGCGTATGAGCCTGGTTCTACTTTTAAAATTTTCACTTCCGCTATGGCTATTGAAGAAAATGTAATTACTGCAAATGATACCTTTTACTGCAATGGCCACAAGCAGGTACAAAATTATAGTATTGGATGTTGGAAAAACGGTGGCCATGGGTCACAGACTTTTTCGAAAGCAGTTCAGAATTCCTGCAACCCTGCCTTTATTGAAATAGGTGCAAGGGTTGGCGCAAGCAAGTTTTATGACTATATGTTCGGACTTGGATTCCGTGAAAAAACAGGTATAGACCTTCCAGGAGAGGATTTGGGTCTGATGCATGACAGGGCAGGTTTTAACGAGGTTGAGCTTGCAACATATTCATTTGGTCAGGGCTTTACTGTTACTCCGATGCAAATGATAACTGCGGTTAATGCTGTTGCAAATGACGGTATGATGTTAAAGCCTCATATTGTAAAACGCTTTGTTGATAATGATGGTAATGTTGTAAAGGAATTTGGGACTGAAGAGGTAAGACAGATAGTTTCGGAATCTACAAGTAAACAGCTAAGGGAAGTGTTGGAATCTGTTGTTTCAGAGGGTTCGGGCTCCGGTGCATACATTAAGGGATACCGCGTGGGCGGTAAAACAGGTACATCGGAAAAAACACCGCGAGGTAACGGAAAGTATATTGCCTCCTTTATAGGTATTGCACCTTGTGATGACCCTGAAATTATATGCCTCGTAATGTTGGATGAACCTACAACAGGGGTTTACTTTGGCGGTATTATTGCAACTCCGGTTGCACGTAATATAATGGAAGAAACTTTACTGTATCTTGGCGTAGAGCCTTCATATACTGCTGAAGAGCTGGCGACTATGGAAACTACTGTTCCAAACCTTTCAGGTAAGTCTATTGAACAAGCTAAGCAGGCTTTGGCAAATGCCAACCTTAAATACAGTATAGAGGGTAATGGTACTCAGGTGCTTAATCAGTTGCCAAAGGCAGGGGTTAAGGTTAATCAGCAGTCAACTGTTATGATGTATACTGAGGAAAATATGACCAATACTACAACTACTGTACCTGATTTGCTTAATATGACGGTTAATCAGGTTGCAACCAGGGTTTCCAGTGCAAAAATGAACCTTGATGTTCAGGGTGCAGGCTCTACAACCTCAAGCGAGGCGGTATTGTCGTATAAACAATCCATTGAACCGGGAACTGTTGTGGAAATAGGTACAACAGTTACGGTAGAATTTAAACGAATAGAAGCAGGTGAATAGTTACTTTTGTCCATGGGGGGAATTGATGTATGAAGTTGAAAGACCTTTTAAAATCAGCTGAATTTGATATTGACATTTCTGGTATTTCATATAATTCAAAGGAAACAAAGCCAGGAGACGTTTTTGTGGCAATAACAGGCTTTAAAACGGACGGACATAAATATGCAAAAAGTGCCGTGGAAAACGGTGCGGTATGTGTAGTGTGTGAACGTGAATTGGAAGATGTTGATGTGCCGTGTGTTGTTGTGGAAAATTCACGCCGTACATTGGCGGAAATGTCCTGCAATTTTTATGGTAATCCCACATCAAAGCTTAAGCTTATTGGTATTACAGGTACTAATGGTAAAACAACAGTTACTTATCTTGTAAAGTCAATCCTTGAGGCAAACGGAGAAGAGGTTGGTCTTATGGGAACAAATAAAAATATGATTGGGGATAAGGATTATCATGCCGAACGTACTACTCCTGAATCATTGGAAATACAACGATTTTTCGCGGATATGCTAAAAGAGGGATGTACTTATGGTGTTATGGAGGTTTCATCCCATTCCCTTGACCTTTACAGAGTGTACGGATGTGATTATAATGTAGGTGCGTTTACCAATCTTACTCAGGACCATCTTGATTTTCATGGAGATATGGAAAATTATTATCTTGCAAAGAGCAAGCTCTTTGATATGTGTGAAACAGGCGTTATTAATACTGATGACTTATATGGAGCAAGATTAGTAAAGGATTGTAAATGCAATAAAATATGTTACGGTATAGATAGTGGCGATATAGTTGCGGAAAATATCGAATATGGCGACAGAGGAGTTAAATTTGACTGTGGAAATATGAAAATTAATCTTGGAATTCCAGGTGTATTTTCTGTATATAATGCTCTTACTGCCATTGGCATATGTAAGGCTTGCGGAATATCCGATGAAGTTATAGAAGGGGCGTTAAATGTTGCACAAGGTGTAAAGGGCAGAGCCGAAGTGGTGGATTGCGGCAGAGATTTTACTTTGCTTATAGACTACGCACATACACCTGATGGCTTGGAAAACATACTTGAAAGTGCAAGGAATTTTGCCAAGGGCAGAGTTGTTGTGTTATTTGGGTGCGGCGGTGACAGAGATAAAACCAAGCGTCCTAAGATGGGTAAGGTTGCAGGCAGACTTGCAGATTTTTGTATCGTGACTTCTGACAACCCGCGTTCAGAAGACCCTGATGCTATTATACGTGATATACTCGATGGTATGGGTGAAGCTATGGCGGAATATGTTGTTGTTGAAAACAGACGCGATGCCATAGAATATGCTATTAAACATGCACGCAAGGATGATGTAATTGTGCTTGCAGGTAAGGGACATGAGGATTATCAGATACTGAAGGATAAAACAATACATTTTGACGAAAGAGAAGTTATTCGCGATATTTTGAGTAAAATGTAGATGGGTGATAATTTTGGATAAAATATCAATAAGGCAGATTGCAGATTTTATCGGCGGTAAGTTAATTGGTGATGACAATTTTATAAATATGGTTACAACAGATAGCCGTGAAGCCTATGAAGGAGCAATGTTTATAGGTATAAAGGGCGAGCGTGCAGACGGCAACGATTTTGCACCGGATTTTCTGAGAAAAGGCGGAGCTGTAGCGGTTTGGGAAAAGGATGTAAAAATTCCTGATGGCAAAGCTGTTATCCGTGTTGAGGATACCAAAAAGGCAATAAGGGATATTGCGGAATTTTATAGAACAAGGCTTGAAATTGATATCATAGCCGTAACGGGCAGTGTGGGTAAAACCAGTACCAAGGATATGCTTAATTCCGTTATATCACAGGAATTTAAAACTTTTTCTACAAAAGGTAATTTTAATAATGAAATAGGCGTACCTCTTACAATATTCCAACTTGACAGCTCATATCAAAAGGCAGTTGTTGAAATGGGTATGAACAACCTTGGAGAAATAAGCAGACTTACCAAAATTGCCAAACCTCAGGTTGCGGTTATTACAAATATCGGTACTTCTCACATTGGTAATCTTGGCAGCCAGGAAAATATTTTAAAGGCAAAGCTTGAAATATTGGAGTGTCTTGATAAAGACGGCATAGTTGTCCTTAACGGTGACGACAAGCTTTTGTGGAATGCAAGGAAGGATATTTTAAACAAAATAATATATTACGGAATTGAAAATTCTGATGCAGATTATGTGGCATACGATGTTGTGTGCGATGAAAAGGGCAGCAAATTCAAATTAGATATTAATAATGTTCAATATAATTTTTATATACCTATTGTAGGCAAACATCATATATATAATGCTATGGCAGCAATAATTTGTGGGTTGCACTTTGGCATGAGTGTTGAAAAGATAACAGTCGGTGTAGAAAAATTTACACCGTCAGGTATGAGGCAAAGGGAAATACAGGCAGGCAACGTAAGGTTAATTGAGGACTGTTATAATGCAAGTACGGATTCTATGCAATCTTCATTAAATGTATTGAAATCTGTATCTCAAAACCACAGAAGTATTGCGGTGCTTGGGGATATGCTTGAGCAAGGGGATTTTGCAGAGACTAATCACCGACTTGTGGGCAGATATGTGTCACAAAGCGGAGCGGATACTCTTATTTGCATAGGTAATGATGCTAAATTTATTGCTCACGAGGCAAAAAAGTGCGGTGTTTTAGATGTTTATGAATTTGACAGCAACGAACAGGCGTCAAAATTCCTTTGCAGCTATATAAAAGATGGTGACGTAGTTTTGTTTAAGGCGTCACGGGGAATGAAGCTGGAGGAAGTGTCATCTGCTCTGCAGGAATTTTTGAAAGGATGAAATTAAAATGAGTATTTATGCAATAACAATTTTAATAGGGTTTGTTGCATCGGTTGTTTTAGGACCGATACTTATACCAGTATTGATAAAATTAAAATTTGGACAGAGCATACGTGAAATAGGTCCTAAATGGCACGAAAAGAAAAGCGGAACCCCAACAATGGGCGGAATTATTTTTATCCTTTCTTTGATTATAGGGGTTATTGCAACATATAAATATATGGATTATAAAGCTTATCTTGTGTTGTTTTGTACGTTGGGCTTTGGTTTAGTAGGCTTTATAGATGATTATATAAAGGTTGTGCTTAAAAGAAACCTTGGTCTTAGGGCGTGGCAAAAGCTTGCTTTGCAGATAATAGTATCAGTAATATTTGTGCTTGTAGGGTTGGAAAAGGGGTTACTTTCGGTTGTTATTGATATACCGTTTTCAGGTTTAACCTGGAATATGGGGTGGATTTATATCCCATTTGCTATTTTTGTACTTTTAGCGGTAGTAAACGGTGTTAACCTTACTGACGGAATAGACGGACTTGCTACATCTGTTACTGTGGTGGTTATGCTGTTCTTTGCTGTTGTTACGTCTTCTATGGCTGATACCCTTTCGGTATGT
>JAZSKK010000087.1:0-2275 GCA_045534795.1 Clostridia bacterium
ATCCCCACAAACGTTATTTCAATTACAGACGGACAGATTTTCCTTGAAACCGAGCTTTTTCACGCAGGTATTATGCCTGCTATCAACCCTGGTATTTCAGTTAGCCGTGTTGGTGGTTCTGCTCAGCTTAAGGCGATGAAAAAAGTATCAGGTGAGCTTAAGCTTTTATATGCACAGTATCGTGAACTTCAGGCATTTGCACAGTTTGGAAGTGACCTTGACGAGGATACAAAAAATCGTCTTGCACTTGGAGAACGAATTGTTGAGGTGTTAAAGCAGAAGAGGAATGCACCTGTAAGGGTTGGTTGTCAGGTTGCTATTGTTTATGCGGTTGTTAACGGATATTTGAATACTGTACCTGTTAAAAAAGTGGCAGAATATGAGGAAAGGCTTTTTGAACTTCTTGAAGCAAATTATATAAATCTTCTTGAAAGATTTGAAAATAATTTCTGCGATGATGAAGATATTTCTATGCTTAAAAAGGCACTTGATGAAATGAGGGATTGATTTAATGGGCGTAGATATTAAAAGCTTAAAAAATCGCATAAAGAGTGTAAATTCCACCTTACATCTTACAAAGGCTATGGGGCTTGTGGCATCTGCGAAAATCCGTGGTGCAACAACAGATATGTTAAAAAGCAGAGAGTATGTAAAAGCTCTTTCCGATATTGTTTTAATGCTTGCACAGGCAAAATCCTGTGAAAAGAGTGAATATATGAAAAACGGTGATAAGGGAAAGGTTTGCCTTATTGTAATAGCAGGTGACAGAGGTCTTGCCGGTGGATATAATTCAAATATTTTTAAAGCAGTTGCGGAACACAATGCAGACAGGATTATTCCTGTTGGCAAAAGAGCTTGTGACCGATACGGATTTGAACCTGTAATGGTTGAAACTTTTTCCTATGATGATGCTGTTGTGCTGGCAAAAGAGCTTTGTGCAGATTTTAAAAACGGAAAGTATGAAAAGGTAGGAATTGTTTCTACAAAATATGTTTCTATGATGACTCAGAATGAAGGAACAGAATGGATTTTACCGATAAGTAAAAGCGATAAAAGGACTAAGTCAGATATAATATATGAGCCTGACGAAAGGACAGTTTTAGAAGCGGTAATTGAAGAATATGTTGCTGGTAAGATTGTTGCAGCTGCAAAGGAAAGCTTTACCTGCGAGGTGGTTGCAAGACGTTTTGCTATGGATAATGCTGGCAAAAATGCAAGTGAAATGATAGATAGCCTAACCCTTGAATATAACAGAGCAAGACAAGGTGCAATTACACAGGAAATTACAGAAATTGTTGCCGGAAGCGGCATGTAAGGAGACACAAATATGTCAGATTTAGTAAAAGGTAGTGTTGTACAGGTTGTAGGACCTGTTGTAGATATTCGTTTTGATGAGGGAAAGATACCTGCTATATACAATGCACTTACTATGGATATAGGTGACAAAACTCTCACAGTAGAGGTTGCACAGCATATCGGAGACAACATTGTAAGATGTATTGCTATGGCATCTACCGATGGATTGACAAGAGGAACAACTGTTACAGATACAGGAAAGGCAATAAGTGTACCTGTTGGCAGAAAAACTCTTGGAAGAATTTTTAATGTTCTAGGTGAGCCGGTTGATAACAAGCCATCACCGGAGGATGCTCCGAAATGGGATATTCATCGTCCTGCACCTGAATATGCAGAGCTTTCAACATCAACAGAGATTTTGGAAACAGGCATTAAGGTTATTGACCTTATCTGCCCATATTCAAAGGGTGGTAAGATAGGTCTTTTTGGCGGTGCAGGTGTTGGTAAAACAGTTCTTATTATGAGGCTTATAAATAATATTGCAAAGGAACATGGCGGTCTTTCTGTATTTACAGGGGTTGGAGAGCGTACAAGAGAAGGAAATGACCTTTATAACGAAATGATGGAATCAGGGGTTTTATCAAATACAACCCTTGTGTACGGACAAATGAACGAGCCACCGGGAGCCAGAATGAGAGTTGGTCTTTCAGGTCTTACAATGGCAGAATATTTTCGTGAGGAAGAAGGACAGGATGTCTTTTTGTTTATAGATGCCGTGTTAACATTTACACAAGCAGGCTCGGAGGTTTCAGCTCTTTTGGGAAGAATGCCGTCAGCAGTTGGCTATCAGCCAACCCTTGCAAATGAAATGGGTGTACTTCAGGAAAGAATTACTTCTACAAAAAAAGGGTCAATTACGTCTATTCAGGCGGTATATGTACCGGCAGATGACCTGACAGACCCTGCTCCTGCTTCAACC
>JAZSKK010000221.1:0-16455 GCA_045534795.1 Clostridia bacterium
CAGTTGTTAACACAGGGTCGGAAATTGGAGTCGGTTGTATAATTTCGGCAGGGGCAGTTATTAATCACAATGCTGTGTGTTCTAACGGAGTGCATATAGATTGTAATGCTACGGTTGCTGCTAATGCAGTAGTTCCTTTAGGCACAAAGGTATGTAGCGGAACTGTTTATAAAAAAGATTGAATGTGAGGGATAAAAATGTATAAAAATTTTTGGAAAAGATTTTTTGACGCCCTTTTATCTTTTATAGGGGCAATTGTGTTGATACCCGTTTTTTTGATTATTGCAGTTGCTATATTTATTGATGATCCGGGTCCTGTTTTCTTTAAGCAAAAACGAGTTGGTAAAGATAAAAAATTATTTTGGCTACATAAATTCAGAAGCATGAAGGTAAAAACACCTGACTTACCAACACACCTGCTAACTAATCCGGAACAGTATATTACAAGAGTTGGACGTATTTTGCGAAAAACAAGTTTGGATGAATTGCCACAGGTATATGATATTTTAATTGGTAAAATGTCTATAATCGGACCTCGTCCTGCACTTTGGAATCAGGATGACCTTATTGCTGAACGTGATAAATATGGTGCAAATGACATTCGACCAGGACTTACAGGCTGGGCACAGATAAACGGCAGAGATGAGTTGGAAATAGATGTAAAGGCAAAACTTGACGGAGAATATGTAGAGAAATTGAGTTTCGCTTTTGATTGCAAATGTTTCTTTGGCACGATATTGAGTGTTTTAAAATCCGACGGTGTTGTTGAAGGCGGCACAGGTGAATTAAATAAAGAAAAAGAGGTTGTTTCCAAATGAAAAAAATACTAATAACAGGGGCAAACAGTTACATAGGAACATCTTTTGAAAATTACATAAAGCAATTTGAGGGATATCAGATAGATACTGTTGATATGATAGACGGCACGTGGAGGGAAAAAGATTTTTCTGAATATGATTGCGTATATCATGTAGCAGGTATGGCACATTCTGATGTAGGTAAGGTTGATGAGGAACGTAAAGCATTGTATTATAAGGTAAATACAGACCTTACCATAGAAACTGCAAAAAAGGCAAAAGCAGAAGGTGTCGGTCAATTTATATTTATGAGTTCCGCAATCGTGTATGGGGAAAGTGCCTCGATAGGTAATAAAAAAGTAATTACAAAAGATACTCCCGTTAACCCTGCTAATTTTTATGGGGATAGTAAGGTACAGGCTGAAAATGGAATAATGCCGTTGAATGACGAAAACTTCAAGGTGGTAATTCTTCGACCACCGATGATATATGGTAAGGGTAGCAAGGGAAATTATCCTATGCTTGCAAAAATTGCAAGAATGTTACCTGTATTTCCTTATGTAAAAAATGAACGTTCCATGCTATACATTGAAAACCTTGTTGAGTTTGTTAAACTTATGATAGATAATAATGAATCAGGTGTGTTCTGGCCACAAAACAAGGAATATAGCAGCACATCCTTAATGGTTAAGGACATAGCCGAAGCTCATGAAAAAAGAATTATTATCGTAAAAGGGTTTGGATGGTTGTTAAAGATATTAAGTTGTTTTACCGGATTGGTAAATAAGGCTTTTGGCAATTTGAGTTATGCCCAAAGTATGAGCGAATATAAAATTGATTACAGAAAGTATAGTTTGAAAGAATCTATTAACAGGACGGAGAAAAATGAGTAAAGTATTATTTTTAGTTAATCATGATGTGGTTATTTACAATTTCAGACTTGAATTAGTCGAAAGATTGATTGCTGATGGACATCAGGTAATTATATCATCACCGTACGGTGAAAGAATTGATGATTTAAAAGCACTTGGATGTGAATTTCACGAGATTGAAATAGCAAGACATGGTATGAATCCTGTGAAAGAACTCAAGCTTATATCTGCATACAAAAAATTGATTAAACAGGTAAAACCTGACGTTGTATTTTCATACACAATAAAGCCAAATATATACGGCGCTATTGCATGTGCAGCCACTAACGTACCCTGTGTAGCTAATATAACCGGACTGGGGACTGCTGTGGAAAATGGTGGAATAGTCCAAAAAATAACCATTTTGTTATATAAGATTGCATTTAGAAAATTGAAAATGCTATTTTTTCAAAACAAGGAAAATATGGATTTTTTTATTAACCATAAAATTGCAGGCAAAAGATATGATTTGCTTCCGGGCTCGGGTGTAAATTTAGAAAGATTTGTACCTGTAGAATACCCTGAAGATGTCAAGGTGGAATTTGCGTTTATTTCCAGAATAATGAAGGAAAAAGGCGTAGATCAGTATCTTGAGGCTGCGGAATATATCAAAAATAAATATCCCGAAACAGTTTTTCACGTTTGTGGTTTTTGTGAACAGGATTATGAGGAAAAGCTTAAAGAATTAACAGAGCGCGGAATAATTAATTATCACGGAATGGTACGTGATGTAAAGGCTTTTTTGGAAAACGTACATTGTACAATCCATCCTACATACTATCCTGAGGGAATATCTAATGTTTTGCTTGAAAGTTCCGCTTGTGCAAGACCCATAATCACAACCGATAGGGCCGGTTGCCGTGAAGTTATAGATGATGGCGTTAACGGATATATTGTTAAACAACAAGATAGCAAAGATTTGATTGAAAAAATCGAAAAATTTCTTGCACTCTCCTGGGAAGAACGTAAAAACATGGGACTTGCCGGCAGGGAAAAAGTTGAAAAAGAGTTTGACAGACAAATTGTTGTTGATAAATACTGTGCGGAGGTTGAAAATGTATAATATTATAAGTAATATTTTTGCAATAATTCGTGGCAACCTAAAATGTCTGATTGGAAAGTTGTTCAGTAAAAATTGCAAATATTCCTTCTACATAAGAATGTTTGAACACTCAAGTTTATTGACTGCTAAAGGTAGTTTCAGGTTTGGCAAAGGATTAACTCTCGGTAAGCGTACAAGCTGTGTAATTCGAAAAAATGCAAAGCTTGAGTTTGGAGATATGGTGTATTTTAACAGTGATTGCAAGATTGTATGCAGAAAAAGCATAAAAATTGGAGAAAATACTATTTTTGGGCCTAATGTGTATATTTATGACCATGATCACATATTTGATACAGAGACCGGTGTTAATAGAAAAGAATACAAATGTTCTGATGTTGTTATTGGGAAAAACTGTTGGATTGGAGCAGGAACAATTATTCTAAAAGGTACTCGGATTGGTGATAACAGTGTGGTTGGGGCAGGAAGCGTGGTTAAAGGTACATATGAAAAAGGATCCAGGATAATACAAAAAAGAATTGAGGAAAAGTAACTGTATGAAGGTTTTTGTGGCTACAGATATAAATATTTTTGTATGTGACGGCAAAATAATGGCATACGGAAAGTATTCCACTATTTTGAGAAGATATTATGATGCTTTTGGTCCAATTGTATTATGTGCCAGATTCGGTATTGGTGAAGATGATAAAAAAGGGCTTCATGATATTACAGATATTATAGATTCAGTAGTTAATATCAGTTCACTATATAAAATCTTTTTGAACAAGTGCAACAAAGAAATAGAATCAGCTATGGCGGATTGTAATTTGGTGATTGGCAGATGTCCATCAATAGCTGCATACAAAGCAGGAGATGTTGCAAGAAAATTAGGTAAGCCTTACTATGCAGAATCTATGGGATGTGCATGGGATGCCTATTGGAATCATGGTATAGTGGGTAAGGTAATTGCACCATATATGTTTTTGAAAATGCGTGAAACTGTACGTCTTGCGGACTATGCTTTGTATGTGACAAATGAGTTTTTGCAAAATCGTTATCCTTGTAAAAACAAAAGCATTGCAGCATCTAACGTATTGATTGAAAATGTAGATGAATCAATTTTAGACAAAAGATTAAAAAAGATACTTGAAGCAGACTATAAAAACATAACACTGATGACAACGGCTGCCATTGATGTTAAGTACAAAGGTCAAGAATTTGTCATTAAGGCAATACCATTACTTAATAAAATGGGTATTCGTGTAAGATATCTTGTTGTTGGAGAGGGAGATGCTTCATACCTTAAGGGTGTTGCTAAAACTTGTTCTGTGGAAGATCAGGTTGAATTTACCGGAAGACTTGCACTTGAAGAGGTTTTTGAACTGATTGACCAAACAGATATATATATTCAACCAAGTCTTCAGGAAGGACTTCCCCGTTCAGTAATTGAAGCTATGAGCAGGGCATGTCCTGCTATAGGTGCAAAAACAGCGGGAATACCCGAACTGTTATCCACTGAATGTGTTGTTGATAGAAAATCTGTTAGTGGTATTGCAGAAACCATACAATTGATTTCCAATGCTGAAAAGATGACAGAGCTTGCAAAGTTGAATTTTGAAAATTCAAAAGAATATTTGGATGATGTATTGACTAAAAGAAGAGAAGACTATTTTTCATATGTAGTATCGAATTTAAAAAAGACTAAATCCATTTGATGAAAGTGTAATAAGGAGAAAAATATATGGATTTTGATTTGTTGATTATTTTGAGTGCCATATTTGGAATTATGTGTATCTTTATTGAAGTTGTCAAGATAATACACTCTCGACAGATTAGAATAAGTAACTTATTTTTAATAATGTATGGTATTACATTCGGAATTGTATTATCAATTATTTTGATTTTATATGATAAAGGTACATACCAAATTACTGGGGATTTCTTAAAATTTAATTATCGTGATGAAGGGCTAAATTACACAACACGTTGGTTTACTGCGGCGGTAATGGGTTATTTTTCTTTTATAATCGGCAGTATGTTTCGTTTTAGTAAAAAGAAGCCAAAACCATTGTTGCAGGAAGAATCGGTAAACCAATTACTTCTGTATCGTTTACAAATTACGTCTATAATTTGTATGATGATTGGTGCAGTTTGTTTTATAATTTGGACCAGTGGCTGGGGCGGTTATGCAAACCTGTTCCAAAATGCAGCAGAAATACGAAATGGTAGTTATGGAATTAAAAATCCTGTTGCTTTTTTTGCTAAGCCTGCGCAGATTGTTGCTACAGTTTCTATAATTTCCGTATATTTGATAAAACAAAAGAAAAATACTGCTTTTAATGTATTTATGTTTATCGTGTCCTTTACATTGTCCCTGATGTATTATCTTGCAAAAGACGGCCGTATGGTGGTGGCAATGTATCTTCTTATAATGCTGTTTATGTGGAATGGGACATTTGAAAGACAAGAGAAAATCGGCAAAAAATTTATATATCTTCTGCTACTATTTGGATTATTTGTGTTCATAGTATTAAATATGGATAAACTTACATATTATTTCCGATATGACTCTGTCAAGGCCGTTGAAGATATCCCATTGTGGCAAAGCATATTGGACGAATTATCATACATATACGTTTCAGGTCAGGCATCAATAAAGCATTGCTTCCCACAAAGCTGTCCTTTCTTGATTGGACATGATATAGGTCTTGCGTTATTTGCTTGGTTACCAAGTGCATTTACTCCTGACGGATTAATTGATATATGGGATTACAACACCTTTGTTATTGCGGGATATAATGCTGTTGCACAGTATCCTACAGATTTGATAAGCACGTCTGTTTATGATTTGGGTATGTTTGGTCCGTTTCTTTTACCTGCATTTTGGGGGATGATTATAAGCAAATTGGAACGCATTAAAACTTATAATAATACTCCTTTGTTTATGGTTTTTTATTATTCGTTATCTATGCCTTTGCTAAGAGTAGTAAACTACACTATGATGTCTGCGACAGTTGCCGGTATGTTTCATGTTTTTATTACTATCGTGGTATTTTGGCTGGTGAGTAACGTTAAATTACGATAAATATCAAATTTGCATAAATCGAATGTTTAAATATGGAGGGAAATATGAAGATATTATTTACAACAACATGTTTGGATTATTCGGGTGCTCCAAAGATGATGGCTTGGGTTGCCAATCAGATGGCGAGGAAAGGCCACGATGTTCATATCGTTACTTTTTTTTCAGATGAACAGGCACGTATTTTAAACGAAGATGTAACTTTTCATTCTCTTAATATGGTCAGAGGTTCAAGCAGATTGGCTCGCAATACCGTTGGTATGTTAAAAACTATTTGTAAGCTACATAAATTGGTAGATGATTTAAAGCCGGATGTGGTTGTTTCATTTCTTGATTCGGTGGGATATGTATATCTTCCAATAGGTTCACTTCTTACAAAAAGTAAATTTGTCTGTTCTGAACGTGCAGACCCTTATGAGTGGAAAGGTATAATAGCTCGTGTGCGTTTTGCATTGTTGACTTTTGCTCAGGGTTTTGTTTTCCAGACACATGGGGCACAGAAGTTCTTTCAAAAAAGCAAGAAAATATATTCTAATAGCACAGTAATACCTAATCCTGTTATAGTTAATGAAAAGGTTATAGCTATGCAGCATAGTATTCCTGCTGCCAAAGAAAGAGATAAAAAAATTGTCACAGTCGGAAGACTGTCCATAAATCAAAAGCGTCAGGACATTTTGCTGGAAGCTTTTAAGATATTTAAAGAAAGTCATCCTGAGTACAAGCTAGTAATATACGGCGATGGGTCTGACAAAGGAAAAATCCAGTCAATGATAGACCAAATGAGATTATCAGAGCACGTAACATTGGCAGGGCGGACCAATAATGTTGAAGAAGAAATATCCCACGCACGTGCTTTTGTTTTATCATCAGATTTTGAGGGTATCCCAAATGCTTTAATTGAAGCTTTAAGCATAGGTGTTCCTTCAGTTTCAACTGATTGCAGCCCAGGGGGTGCAGCACTTTTGATGAAAGATGGAGAAAATGGCTTTTTAGTACAGCGTGGTGATGCTAAGGCTATTGCAGAAAAGCTGTCGGTAGTTGTAGATAATGATGATATTTCAGACTTGTTTTCAAAAAATGGTCCTGTTGTTATAAATGAATTTTCAGAAGATATTATTGCGGATAAGTGGGAGTCGTATTTTAAAAAAATAGTTAAAAAATAGGGAGGACGATAAAAATGAGTAAAGTTAAAAAGGTGATAAAGTATATTACAGATGCAAATTATAGATTTGTAGTAGATTCTAGATTTGGCAAATATGATAATATTCCGGATGAGGAATATTTAAAAAGAAGATTTCGTGCAACTATGAGAAAAGAGCTTGATTTAGATAATCCTCAAACATTTAATGAAAAACTACAATGGTTGAAATTGTATGACCATAACCCAATTTATACAACTATGGTGGACAAGCATGCTGTCAAGGAATATGTTGCAGAGCGTATTGGCGAGGAATACATAATTCCGACATTAGGTGTATGGGATAATTTTGATGACATTGATTTTGATACCTTGCCTAATCAGTTTGTATTAAAATGCACCCATGACAGCGGTGGATTGGTAATATGCAAGGATAAGGCAAAACTTAATTTGAAAAAGGCGAAGAAAAAGATTAATGATTCGTTAAAGAGGGATTTTTATTTACGTGCAAGAGAATGGCCATACAAGGATGTTCCACATAAAATTATTGCAGAAAAATATATGGAAGATACATCTACGGCTGAATTAAGAGATTACAAATTCTTCTGCTTTGGCGGAGAACCTAAAGTTTTATTTGTAGCGACCGACCGCCAAACAAAGGGTGAGGAAGTAAAGTTTGACTTTTTTGATGTGGATTACAATCATCTCGATGTACGCAATGGTCACAAAAACGCAAAAGTTCCGCCTGAAAAACCACTTCAATTTGAGCTAATGAAGGATTTGGCAAAAAAATTGTCAGAAGATATCCCTCATGTAAGAATTGACTTTTATGAAGTGGATGGAAAGGTGTATTTTGGCGAAATGACATTTTTCCACTTTAGTGGCACTGTTCCTTTTGAACCAGAGGAATGGGATTATACTTTTGGAAGTTGGATACCATTACCTGAAAAAACTAATTAATATATTGTGAGGAATTATTGTGGCAAATAATATAAATCAAAAAGTAGGAAAAGCAACGGCTTGGTCATCCATTACTGAAATTATAGCCAAGGTTATTTCCCCAATAGTAAATATGGTATTGGCAAGATTGCTTGTGCCGGAAGCTTTTGGTGTTGTCAGCACAATAACAATGGTCATTACTTTTGCTGAAGTTTTTACTGATGCAGGTTTTCAAAAGTATTTGATACAACATGAGTTCAAAAATGATGACGAATTAAACAAAAGCACAAATGTAGCTTTTTGGACAAACTTAGTTATATCACTATTTGCTTGTATTATTATATTTGTTTTCAGACATCAGATTGCAAACCTTGTTGGTAATCCAGGATTAGGAAATTCAATAAGTTTGGCTTCTGTATTGATTATTGTAGCGGCATTTTCAAGTATTCAAATGGCACGTTACAAAAGGGAATTTGATTTTAAAACATTATTTTTTGTCCGTATAGGAACCTCTCTTATTCCGTTAATTGTAACAATACCGTTAGCAATAATTTTGAGAAACTATTGGGCTATATTGATAGGTAATTTTGCGAGTCAGCTATTTAACGCTATAGTATTAACCATTAAATCAAAATGGAAACCAAAATTTTATTACGATTTTAATTTGTTTAAGGAAATGTTTTCTTTTAGTGCCTGGACACTTTTGGAAAGTATTGCTATATGGCTTACATCATACATAGGTATATTTATTGTTGGTAATTTCTTGAACGATTACTATCTTGGTCTTTATAAAACAACTATGTCCACGGTAAACAGCTATATGGCAATTATAACATCATCAATTACTCCTGTTGTTTTTTCTGCTCTTTCCAGATGTCAGAATGATGATTTTGAGTTTAGAAAAACCTACTATACATTTCAACGGCTTGTTGCCATTCTTGTTATACCAATGAGTGTTGGTATATTTATGTACAGTGATTTGGTAACTCAGATACTTTTAGGCTCACAATGGATGGAGGCCAGCGGATTCATCGGTTTATGGGGATTAATGAGCGGTTTTACAATTGTATTTTCTCATTTTTCCAGCGAAGTATATCGCAGTAAGGGGCAACCTAAAATTTCACTGTTATCACAGGTTATACATCTTGCTTTTTTGATTCCAATTTTGATGGCTACTGTTGACTATGGTTTTAAAACGCTGTATATTTGGAGGTCCTTGGTTAGAATTCAGGGTATTATAGTTGCTTTAATAATAATGCGTATATATTTTAAATTTAAGTTATGGGATATTATAAATAATGTGTTTCCTGCTATTGCATCCGCCTTGGTTATGTGGGGAACAGGTTGCGTATTAAAGCAAATCAGTTCAACTTTTATTTGGGATTTAGTATCTATAATGTTTTGTATAATTGTTTATTTTATGGTCTTGTTAGTATGCTTCCCAAAAATAAGGCAAGAACTGTTAGGAACTCGTTATGTTAAAAAACTACTAAAAAAATTAAAGATAAAAATTTGAACCTTGTTTCAAATTAGTTTTGGGAGGGCTTATGAACTGTTCAGAAAAATTTTTAAACACATACCATAAGGAACCATCGGACATAGCCTTTTGTCCATATCGTATTTGCCCAATAGGTGCACATGTTGACCATAACCTTGGTAAAATTACAGGATTGGCTATTGATAAAGGCATAAGCATTGCTTATGGTCCAAAGCAAAATGGTGTAATTGAAATTATTTCATTGCAATTTGATAAGCGAGCACAGTTTCACATATCTCAGGTGCCTAAAACAAAGCAGAATGACTGGGCAGATTATCTACGTGGTGCAGTAGTTATGTTGTCTAAAAAGTACAGCCTGGAAGTTGGGTTGTGCGGTGTTATTGAAGGCAGCTTGCCTATTGGCGGACTTTCATCATCTGCGGCTGTTACTATTTCATTTTTATCCGCCTTGTGTAAGGTTAATAAATTGGTTGTTCCTAAGCACGAAATTATAATGATGGCTATTGCTGCGGAAAATGAATATGTAGGTGTTCAAAGCGGAAAGCTTGACCAGGCTTGTGAAGTGTATTCTAAAAAGGACCACCTTTTATATATGGATTTAAAGGATGACAGTTTTGAACTTATTCCTACAAACCCAAATATGAAACCATATAAAATCGGTATTTTCTTTTCAGGTGTGGAACGTAATCTGGCTGGTTCAAAATATAATATGCGAGTTGATGAATGTAAAAGTGCCGCTTATGCGTTAATGGCTTATGCAAATATGGATTACGGAAAGTTTAACGAAACATATTTACGTGATGTACCTAAGTCCGTATTTGAGGAGCACAAAGATAAGCTTCCCGAAACATGGAGAATGCGTGCGGAGCATTGGTTCTCTGAATGTGACCGTGTTGAAGCAGGTGCAGAGGCGTGGAGAAACGGTGACATCGAGGAATTTGGCCGTTTGTCATTTGAAAGTGGTCACAGCTCAATTTATAATTATGAAGCTGGCTCGGATGAACTCAAGAAGATTTATGATATAATGCGTTCTACCGACGGTATATACGGCGGAAGATTTTCAGGTGCCGGCTTTAAGGGTTGTTGTATGGCTCTTATTGACCCTGCTTTTGAGGAAAGTATTGTAAATAAGGTTACTGAAGAATATTTGAGAGAATTCCCTGAATTAACAGGCAAATTTTCCACCTACATTTGTGACAGTGCAGATGGTGTGGATTTAGGAGGAAATTAAGATGATATGTTTAATATTGGCTGCAGGGTATGCAACTCGTTTATACCCATTAACTGAAAATTTCCCCAAACCTCTTTTGAAGGTTGGAGAAAAAACAATACTTGATCACCTTACAGATGATATAAATGCAGGTGGCAAGGTTACAGAGTTTGTTGTTATTTCAAACCACAAATTTGCTGACCATTTTGAGGATTGGGCAAAAACAAAGCCTTATAAAATAACAGTTGTTGATGATGGTACAAGTACAAATGACACACGCCTTGGTGCGGTAAGGGATATTAAGTTTGCACTAGACAAGCTTTCACTTTCAGACGATATGCTTATAATTGCAGGGGATAATGTACTTGATTTTTCACTAAACAAATTTGTTGATTATGCGGAAGAAAAAAATTCAAGCTGTGTAATGAGATATTTTGAAAAAGAAGAAAAACGTCTGCAAAAGGCAGGTGTTTTGGAAATAGAAAATGACGGTTTGATTTTAAACATGGAAGAAAAACCTGAAAATCCAAAATCAAACTGGTGTTGCCCTCCTTTTTATATTTACAAAAAGGACGATATTGCAAGAATAGATGAAGCAATAAATGACGGTTGCGGAGTAGATGCTCCAGGTAGTCTTGTTTCATGGATGTGCAAAAAATCAAGTGTGTATGCTTTTGAAATGCCAGGGTCAAGATATGATATAGGTAATCTTGAAAGTTATGAAAATGTACAGAAAGAATATAAAGGGATAATCAAATGATTATTAATTTAAACAATAAAAATAAATTGAATTTATGTATTATTGTTTTTACTATAACTTCTATACTTATTACATCATATATATTTTTTAATTCATTTCAAAAAGCTGATGAATCTAACAAAAGAAGCGATAAGATAGTTGAACATATTAAGCCCATAGTAGACCCTGAAGAAAAAATCGATAAAGAGGATTTTACTAAATATACCCGCAAGGCCGCACATGTTATAGAGTTTGCTATGTTGGGAATCAGTGTTGGAATTGTTTTTGCATGTGTTTTTAGTAAAACACGCAGGTTGTATATAAGTTTACCATTACTTTTAACCCTTTCTGTGGGAGTGGTTGATGAATTTATTCAAAATTTCAATGACCGCTTCAGTAGTGCAAAAGATGTATTGATAGATTTTTCGGGCTCTTGCGGAGGGTTACTGATAGTTGCCATTATTATGATTTTGTCCATTAGCATAAAAAATAAAAAAATGGCCAACAAGCTTTAAGTCCAAATGTTGATATTTTGAATGGTGGTGAGGAACAATTAGTATTATAGAAAATATTCTCATTTCTTTTTTGCGTGCAGGCATCTGCGGTGGCGTAATAGATGATTCTATAAAAGAAAATTTAACAGAAGACAATTTGATTAAACTCTATGCCTTGGCGAAAAAACACGATTTGGCACATATTGTATCAGATGTTTTATACAAAAATAAAATTATGCCTGACTGTGAAATCGCAACAGAATATAAAAACTACCTAATGGTATCATTGATAAGATATCAACAAATGACAACTGAACTAAAAAAAATGAGCGATTTATTAGAACAGCACAATATTCCTCACATCCTTCTTAAGGGAGCTGTTATACGTAAGTATTATCCAGAACCATGGCTAAGAACAAGTTGCGATATTGATATACTGATAAAAAAGGAAGATTTGCAGTCGGTAAGTGATTTGTTTGTTGGCGAGCTCAATTATTCTAATCCCAAAAAAAGTTCCCATGATTGGAGCTTTTTTTCCAAAAATAATGTTCATATAGAAATTCATTATGAATTAATAGAGTCAGACGATGACAGGCAAAATCACGCAAGGCACAAATGGAGTTCAAAATTCCTTGAAAATGTGTGGGAAACGTCTGTTTTAGTCCCTGAAAAAACAAGTGAATATAAAATGACAGAAGAAATGTTTTATTATTATCACATTGTTCACATGGCAAAACATTTTGAAAATGGCGGATGTGGGGTCAGAACAATATTAGACCTATGGATTTTAAACCACATAGCAAAGTATGACGATTTGACAGTTAGCAAAATGTTGGAGCAAAGTGGATTAACAAAATTTGAATCTGCTGTCAAAACACTATCTGAAGTATGGTTTTTACCTAAAGAAGGAGATGTATTCACCCAGATGCTGGAAGGATATATACTTACTGGAGGAATATATGGTACTCTTGGGAATCGCGTGGCCATACATCACAATAAGCAGGGCGGTAAATTAAAATATGTGCTTTCGAGAATATTCATTCCATATCAATTTCTGGTAATGAGATACCCTATTCTAAAGAAGCATAAGTGGTTGTTGCCTGTGTGCCATGTTCGCAGGTGGTTCTATCTGACATTTAAGGGACGCATAAAGCATTCTATAAATGAAATGAAGATAAATAAAAACTTAACAACGGAGGACATCCGTGATACAAACGAGTTTATAAAAGGATTAGGTTTGTAATATTAAAAAAGGCTTGAACAGTAGTTTAAGCCTTTTTTGAGGTATTACAGATGATTTTATCTGGGTATTTGCATACCCGTATGGTCTATGTAGTAATTATCCTTGTAAATCAGGTCTGAAACTGTAACAAACTCATATCCCATATTTTTAAGCTCACAAAGTAAGCTTGGCAAGGCCTCTGCAGTATTAGGGGCACCATTGTGCAAGAGAATGATAGAACCATTTTTTACCTTAGACGTAACTCGTTTTACTATTTCTTCAGACGTAAGTCCTTTCCAATCTAAACTGTCGCAATCCCATTGTATGCAAAATCTTCCCGTATCCTTACAGGTCTGTACAAGGAGGTTGTTGTATTCCCCATAAGGTGCGCGGAATAACACTTCCTTCTGCCCTGTTATATCTTTTATTTTTTTGTCACAATTGTCCATTTCCTTAATCATTTCCTCACGTGTAAGTGTATTTGGATGCGGATGAGTGTCGGAATGATTTGCAACTTCATGACCTAAATCAAACATTTCCTGCACACTATCAGCATACTTTTCAACAAAATCCCCCACTACAAAAAAGGTTGCATTACACTCATAATCCGCCAGCGCCTTTAAAACATCTGTCAAATCCTCATCATCCCATGCGGAATCAAATGTTATTGCAATCTTTTTTTCATCAGTCTGTACACAATAAATTGGAATATTATCCTTTTCTGACGATGCTATTATACTGTCCAGATTGTTTACAGCAAAAATCAATATTGCAAGAATTAATATTCCTGCCGCCAAAATAATCCTTTTATTTAACACAAAAAAATGCATAATCCACCTCCATACACTAATAAATATGTAAAAAACCAAAAAATATTAATAAAACTATTGCCTTTTTTCAAATAAAAATGTATAATAAATGCATAAATAATTATAAAAATTTTTAGGAGGAAATAAAAATGAAAAAAATTATTGCTTTGGCATTGGTTTGTATGATGACAGTATGCGCATTTGCAGGCTGTGGTAATGACTCTGACAAAAAGGTTTTGACAATGGCTACTAATGCTGAATTCCCACCATACGAATATATGGAAGGTAATGAAATTGTTGGTATTGATGCTGAAATAGCAAAGGCTATTACAGAAAAAATCGGTTACGAATTGGTAATTGAAAATGTTGACTTTGACTCACTTATCCCTGGTGTACAGACAGGCAAGTATGACTTTGTTGCAGCAGGTATGACAGTTACAGACGAACGTAAGGAACAGGTTGATTTTACTGATTCTTATGCTACAGGTATTCAGTCTATCATTGTTAAAGAAGATTCTGCTATTACAAGCGTTGATGATTTGTTTGCTGATGGTGCTAATACTAAAATTGGTGTTCAGCTTGCAACAACAGGTGACCTTTATTGCACATGGGACATTGAAGATGAAGGTTTAGGCAGCGTAGAACGTTTTAACAAGGGTGCTGACGCTGTTATGGCTTTGCAGTCAGGTAAAGTAGATTGCGTTGTTATTGATAACGAACCTGCAAAGGTTTTCGTAGCTAATAATGAAGGTCTTAAAATTCTTGATACAGAATATGCAGTTGAGGATTACGCTATTGCTGTAGGCAAGGATAAACCTGAATTACTTAAAGAAATCAATACTGCTTTAGGTGAACTTATTGCTGACGGAACAGTTGCAAAAATTATTGAAAAGTATATCCCTGCAGAATAATTTTAATAAATGTTAAGGGCTGTATCTACAAGACGCAGCCCTCTTTGATTTTTTATGGAAGGAGCAATGTGAATAATGCCTGAATGGATTTTAAAATTGGTAAAAGATTTTAATACAGCTTTTATCGTAGATAACAGATGGAAATATCTTGTTGAGGGTGTACAAAACACATTGATATTAACTTTCTTTGCCCTTATTTTAGGTGTTGTTTTAGGTATTGTAATTGCATCTATACGCGTAACCTACGACAAGCAGTACGCCAATATGAAAAAGGGTATAGGCAAATTTTTGCTTTGCATAGGTAATGCAATATCCAAAGTGTATCTTACTGTAATCCGCGGTACACCATCTATGGTACAAATACTTATAATATTTTTTATTATAATGGCTAGTTCAAACAACAAAATGCTATGTGGTATTATTGCCTTTGGTATAAACTCTGCCGCCTATGTTGCGGAAATTATACGAGGCGGTATTATGAGTATAGATGGTGGACAATCTGAAGCAGGACGTTCACTTGGTTTTAACTATATTCAAACTATGTGGTACATTGTTTTGCCGCAGACCTTTAAAAACATACTCCCTGCATTGGCAAATGAATTTATTGTGTTGTTGAAGGAAACTGCTATTGCAGGCTATGTTGGCGTTACAGACCTTACAAGAGGTGCCAATATTATACGCGGTATTACTTATCAAAGCTTTTGGCCATTACTTTCAATCGCTGCAATATACCTTATTATGGTAATGTTCTTTACATGGCTTGTGGGCATACTTGAAAGGAGGCTGCGTAAGAGTGAACGGTAATTATATTATTGAAACAAAGGATTTGTGTAAATTCTATAATGGCGATAAAATCAAGGCTCTTAACGGAGTCAGTGCAAAGATTGAAAAGGGCGAGGTTGTTGTTGTAATCGGGCCTTCAGGGTCAGGAAAGTCAACATTTTTACGCTCCCTTAATCTTCTTGAAACACCTACCTCAGGAACTATAACATTTGAGAATAACGAAATTACAGACCCTAAGGTAGATATTAATATTCACCGTCAGAAAATGGGGATGGTTTTTCAGCACTTTAATTTATTCCCCCATATGACTATACTCAAGAATATGACTATTGCACCTATGAAGCTATTAAAAATGCCAAGGGCAGAAGCTGAAGATAAGGCAATGGCACTTTTAAGAAGAGTAGGTCTTGAGGACAGAGCCGGTGCGTATCCTTCACAGCTTTCAGGCGGACAAAAACAGCGTGTAGCTATTGTACGTGCTTTGTGTATGAACCCTGAGGTTATGTTGTTTGATGAACCTACATCCGCACTTGACCCTGAAATGGTAGGGGAAGTTTTAGATGTTATGAAGCAGCTTGCAAGGGACGGAATGACAATGGTTGTTGTTACCCACGAAATGGGCTTTGCAAAGGAAGTTGCAGACAGAGTAATTTTTATGGACGAAGGACAGATTATGGAAGTCGGCACTCCTGATGAAATATTCTCAAATCCGCAAAATCCCAGAACACAGGCGTTTTTACGCAAGGTACTTTAATTTAATATGTAACACCAAAATCACCTCATTGCATATTTTGTAATGAGGTGATATAATTATGTCAAATATTAATTTGTGGGCACTTCTGGCTAATTTCGGTGCCTTTAGGTTAGTGGAATTTGTGCGGTT
>JAZSKK010000092.1:0-6037 GCA_045534795.1 Clostridia bacterium
GGTATTGATGATATAATGTATCAACCAATCTGCCATCTGCATCCAATGTAACCTCAAGCTCTTTAGCTGTAGTAGGCATACGCTTGTATGCAAAAGTAATATCTGCATCCTTTTCTTCATGGAATTTCATAAACTTTTTAAGGTCAACGTTCAAAACCGCATTTGAATCACAAAGTACGCAATATTCAGGCAATGAAGTTTTAATATAATCCATAACACTGTTCAAAGCCTCTATCCTGTTGCCGATAGCAGCGTAGTCGTGGTTTGTGAGAAACGGTGTAAGAAATTTGATGCCGCCGTTTTTACGGTTTAAATCCCAATCCTTACCCCAGCCTACATGGTCCATAAGTGACCCATATTTGTCCCGTGTAACAATACCTATATTGCGAATCTGTGCACCTATCAAAGAGGACAAAATAAAGTCAACAAGTCTGTATCTGCCGCCAAAAGGTACGGAAGCCAAAGTTCTTTCGTTAGAAAGCTCGCTCAATTCCAAAGTTTCGTTACTATCTGCAAACAATATACAAAAAGCATTCATTTTAGCATTCCTCCTCTTCTCTTCCACTGTTTGGCTGTATCATTTCACCCGGCAAAACCACCTGACCGGATTTTACAACAGCACCCTGTCCGACTACCGCAATGCCCCATTTTCCCTGATTAGCATAAACTTCAGGAGCTGCACCAACAACTGCTCCGTCTTCTATTACTGCATCATCAGCAACAATAGCATAATGAACCTTTGCACCCTTACCTATTTTTGTATTACGCATAACCACCGCATATTCCAAATCTGCACCATCGTCAACCTCAACGTCGGAAAACAATATTGAATAATTAAGCTTGCCGTTTACATAGCAACCTTCCGTAATCATAGAATTTTCCATTACTGCGTCCTTGCCGATGTAATGAGGGGTTGTAACATTATGCCGTGAATATATTCTCCAAAGAGGGTCCCACATATTAAGTGCAATACTGGGATTTAACAGGTCCATATTAGCTTCCCACAAATTATCAATAGTACCAACATCTTTCCAGTACCCATCAAAAGGATATGCAAACATTTTCTGATTGTCATCAAGCATTGCAGGAATAATGTTTTTACCAAAGTCGTTGGAAGAATTTTCACCTTTTTTCTCATCTTCTATAAGATATTTACGCAATTTATCCCACTTAAAAATATAAACACCCATAGACGCCTTTGTGGACTTTGGCTCCTTTGGTTTTTCCTCAAATTCTCTTATAGACATATCATCATTTGTATTCATAATACCATAACTTGAAGCCTCGTCAATAGGTACATCCATTACCGCAATAGTGGCATCAGCATCTTTGTTTTTATGAAAATCCAGCATTTTTGAATAGTCCATTTTATAAACGTGGTCACCTGAAAGTACCAAAACATATTCAGGGTCATACTGTTCAATAAAATTCATATTCTGATAAATAGCATTGGCAGTACCCTTGTACCAGGAAGCAGAACTGCCTGTATATGGCGGTAGTATATATACACCACCGTTCATACGGTCCAAATCCCATGGCTGACCATTCCCTATGTAGGAATTAAGTTCCAAGGGTCTGTACTGTGTGAGAACACCTACTGTATCAATTCCGGAATTTGCACAATTGGAAAGCGTAAAGTCAATAATCCTGTACTTTCCGCCAAATGGTACTGCAGGCTTTGCACGCTGATTTGTAAGAACATATAGTCTGTTACCCTGACCACCTGCCAAAAGCATTGCGACCATTTCTTTTTTTGTAGCCATTTACATTACCTCCAAATTATTATTTGTTATCTTTTTTCTGCTGGATTTTTTATAAAAATAAGTTGTTGAAAAAGCTGGAATATTAAGTGACAGATACTGATTGTTACCATGCATTTTACCAACTTTTGTCTTTAATTTTCCGTTAATCGTACCCTTTCCTCCAAATTCTTCGCTATCAGATGAGAAAATCTCCTCATAGACACCCTTATTGGGTACTCCGATTTTATAATTTTCCTGGAGTACTGATGAAAAATTACTTACTGCCAAAATGCTGTTTCCATTTTTATCCTTACGGAAAAATGATATGATGTTATTGTTATCATCATCAAGAGCTGCCCAATCAAATCCGTCCCAGGTAGTGTCAAGTTCCCACAAAGGCTTGTATTTTTTGTATATTTTATTTAAAGTTTGAACAAATTTTTTATGTTGTCTGTGAGCTTCATAATCAAGAAGATTCCAGTCAAGCTCCTGCTCCTCATTCCATTCAATAAACTGACCCAATTCACAACCCATAAACAAAAGCTTCTTACCCGGATGAGCGTACATATAACCAAGATAAGCACGAAGATTAGCAAATTTATCCTCGTATTCGCCAGGCATTTTATTAACCAACGATGCTTTGCCGTGTACTACCTCATCATGTGAAAGTGGTAATATAAAATTTTCAGAAAAAGCATAGGTAAGGGAAAATGTAAGGTTATTATGAACTCCTTTGCGGAAAAAGGGGTCATTCTTCATATAAGCCAACGAATCATTCATCCAACCCATATTCCACTTGTAATTAAAGCCAAGTCCACCATCCTCAACAGGATATGTTATCATAGGCCATGCGGTGGATTCCTCCGCAATCATCATAATACCCTTGTATTCAGAAAATACCCTTGTATTAAGCCTCTGCAAAAATTCCCTTGCCTCAATATTACCATTACCGCCGTACTCATTCGGAGTCCATTCACCGTTATTTTTACCGTAGTCAAGGTACAACATTGATGCTACTGCATCAACCCGTAATCCATCAATGTGGTATTTATCAAGCCAATAGCAGGCATTTGATATCAAAAAGCATCTGACTTCATTTTTGCCGTAATCAAAAATACGTGTGCCCCAATCAGGATGCTCTCTCTTTTTAGGGTCACTATATTCGTAGCAATAACCGCCATCAAATTCATATAGACCATGTGCATCCTTTGGAAAATGAGCAGGTACCCAATCTAAAATTACACCAATGCCGTTTTGATGGCACAAATCAACAAACCGCATAAGGTCCTTTGGTGTACCATACCTTGAAGTAGGGGCATAATAACCGGTAACCTGATAGCCCCAGGATTTATCGTAGGGATATTCAGACACAGGCATAAGCTCAATATGTGTAAAGTTCATTTCCTTTACGTAGGGTATCAATTCCTCCGCAATTTTTTCATAACTGAAAGTATTGCCGTCAGAATAACGTCTCCACGAGCCAAGGTGCATTTCGTAAATGCTGACCGGTTCGCTGTATGGTGCTTCTCTTTTGTCCATCCATTTTTTATCGTCCCATACATATCCGTCAAGGTTATAAACACGGGTTGCAGTACCAGGTCTTGTTTCAGAATGGTATCCGTATGGGTCAGCTTTGTAAAGTTCATCACCTTTACTTGTAACTATTATATATTTATAAGCATCATATTCCTTTACGCCTTCAATAATACATTCAAAAATACCGCCTTCTGTAATACGGTACGCCTTATGGGCATATTTTTCCCAATTATTAAAGTCACCTGTAACATATACATCACAAGCGTTAGGTGCCCACACACGAAAAACGCAATAATTATCAATTATATGAGAACCGAGGTAGTCATAAGAGCAATAATTCGTCCCTTCGTGAAATAAATATTCGGCAAGATTGTTGTTTTGGTTATGGAACTTATTCATAAAAAATTCACCTGCCAATAAAAAATAAATTTATTTGTAAATATTATATCACAAATTAAATTTATTGTACAGAGATATTGTAAAATATGTAAAAAATTTTTTAACATATATAACAATGATTACCTCTTGTTTTTATTTGAGTTCCTGCTAAAATATTTATGAGGCATTATTGACAAAATATTGTAAAAATAGTATTCTAATATAGATATTATTTTAGGAGATTTTTTATGGAGCGTGTAAGATATAATTCAAAATGTGAAGATTTTAAAAAGCCCTTTGGCGCAGTAAGTAATGACCAAAAGGTTACTTTTTCCATTCACGTTGCAAAAAACGAAAATCCAACAGGTGTAACCTTTGTATATAGAATGGACAGTTCACAAGCCCCAATATATATTGATATGCAAAAAACAGGAGAACTTGATAACTTTTTTGTATATACCTGCCATGTATTATTCAAAAAAGCTGACCTGTATTTTTATCGGTTTGAAATTATCACCGCCGACGGCGTAAAATTTGTTGGCTTAAAAGACGGTTGTGCTGAAATTGAAGATTGGTTACCGGAATGGCAGCTTACTGTGTATGACAGCAATTTTACAACTCCTAATTGGGCAAAGGGCGGTATAATGTACCAGATATTCCCTGACAGATTTTGCAGAAGTGATAAATTTACTCCTCTTCCATCAAAAAATACACGAATAATACACGAAAACTGGAATGATATTCCAGATTTTATATACGATAATCCTAACTATAAGGCAAATGACTATTTTTGCGGAAATATAATGGGTATAATGGAAAAGCTTGATTATATTAAGGACTTAAACGTAGATATTATATACCTAAATCCAATATTTGAAAGTCCTGAATATCATAGATACAGTACATCTGATTATATGAATACAGACCCATACTTTGGAACAAATGAATTATTTAAAGAATTTACAAAAAGATGTGATAAACTTGGTATAAAAGTGATTTTAGACGGAGTTTTCAGCCATACGGGTGCGGACAGCATTTACTTTAACAGGTATGGTAATTACGATAGCGTCGGAGCATATAATTCCACAGAATCTCCGTATTACAACTGGTATAGCTTTATAAATTATCCAGACAAATACGAAAGCTGGTGGGGTTTTGAAAATCTGCCCAATGTTAATGAAACAAATCCTGAATATATGGAATATATTACAGGCGAAAAAGGCATAATTGAGCATTGGCAAAACCTTGGTTGCAATGGCTGGAGGCTTGATGTGGCAGACGAATTACCTGACGAATTTATAGACAGCCTGTACAAACGTGCAAAAACAGTTGACAAGGATTGTTTTATAGTAGGTGAAGTATGGGAAGATGCAACAAACAAATTTGCGTACAACAAAAGGCGACGTTATCTTCTCGGCGGACAAATGGACAGTGTTATGAACTATCCCTGGCGTACTGCTATTTTGGAATACGTAAAAAATGGTGATGAAAAGCTGTTTAACGATAGGTTGATGTGCATAATGGAAAATTACCCCCCACATGTACTGCAATGCCTTATGAACAGCATTTCCACTCACGACACTTTACGGGCAATAACATATTTTGGTGTAGAGCATGATGTACCAGATAATGAAAAGGGCGCATACAAAATGACTCCTGAAGAATATTCAAAGGGCAAAAATATGCTTATGCAGGCAACATTTTTACAATTTACCCTGCCTGGTATTTCCAGTATTTATTATGGTGATGAGGTTGGTCTGCAGGGCTTTAGGGACCCATATTGCCGAATGGGATACCCTTATGGGAACGAGGATTTTGAAATACTTGAATTTTATAAAAAAATAACAAATGTCAAAGCTAAATATCGCGAAGATTTTAAACAACCTCTAAAACCTTTGGAAATGCATAATGGTATGTATTCATTTTACAGAGGAAAACTATTGTGTGCAATAAATCCGGGTAATGAAAAACAGTATATAAAAGCAGAACACAATGAAATAATATTTGAATATGGCGATATTACAATTTCTGACCACGGAATTGATTTAATGCCAAAATCAATGATAATATTAAAATAACCGATGAATTAAATTCATCGGTTATTTTAATTTTTTTCTACAAATATCATTCAAAACACATTCATCACAATGGGGTTTTCGTGCCTGACAATACTTTCTTCCATGCTCTACCATCTGATGGCAAAAAAGGGTCTGATAATCCTTTGGGATTTTCTTCACCAAATCCTTTTCTATTTTATGTTGTTCTGTTTCCTTTGTAAGTCCCATACGGCGTGAAAGACGCATACAATGAGTATCCACCACTATACCGGGAATAGCAAAAACATCACCGCGTATTAAATTAGCTATCTTTCTTCCCACCCC
>JAZSKK010000008.1:0-9516 GCA_045534795.1 Clostridia bacterium
GTTTTTCAAAAAATCATCCACTGTTGACATCTCTCCATAATAATGAGGGGTGGCAACAACCTTATTTACTCCGCTTTTTTCCATAACGTCAAGAATTTCCAAAGATTCCTCAACGCTTTGACTTCCGTCATCTATACAGGGCAATATATGTGTATGTATATCAATCATAATAAAGCTCCGGATTAATTGCCATAACGGTAGTAATTATAATATGATTTATACCTGTATTTACGTCCTTTGGAATAAGCAGAACGCTTATTGCTAAAGTCATTTAGAATAATACCCAAAGGCTTAATGTTAGCTATCTCAAAATTTGACATGGCATCACGCAACTGCTGATGTTCAGTATAATTGCTTCGTGCAACCATAACATACCCTGTTACACATTTTGAAAGCACCAAAGCATCTGACACCACGTTAACAGGAGGTGTATCCAAAATTATAAAATCATAGGTTTCTTCAAGCTTTTTCATTAATTCATTCATACTTTCTGAAGCCAGAAGCTCAATGGGGTTTGGAGGAATATGTCCTGAAGTTATTACATCAAGATTTCCAATGTAAGTCTTTTGTATAAAATCCTTACATTCCCCATCATACACACCGGAAATAACATTAGAAAGCCCTGTCTTACTTTCCAAATCAAAATATTTATGAAGTTTTGGCTTTCTCAAATCCGCATCAACTAATATAACCTTTTTTTCAGTCTGTGCAAAGGAAATTGCAAGGTTTATTGCGTTTGTTGTCTTTCCCTCACCGGGAAGTGCACTGGTAATAACGAAAGATTTGCATCCCACATCACCTGTAGAAAACAATATATTTGTTCTTAATGTTTTATATGACTCGGATACTAAAAATTTGCTGTGCTCGGTCAATATTGTGGTTTCTTTATTTTGCACGCCGTCGTAATTTGTAACCTTTTTATTTTTCTGTTTACTCATCATCGCCACCTCCATTGGAAGGATTGTTTATAAACATATTAGGTATAGTGCCCAAAACTACAAGGTCATATTTGCTTTCAATATCTTCAATCCCCTTGATACGCACATCAAAATAATTAATAAGGAATATAATTATAAAAGCAATCAATGCACCCAAAATCATTCCCAAAAGCGTATTGCTTGTAACATTAGGATATGAGCGATATTCCGGCATACTTGCATCATCAATAATTCTTACAGACCCAACTTCCATAACGGTCATAATCTGATAATTTGCATATTTAAGAACGGCATTACATAGTTCATTTGCTTCTTCAGGTGAAAAAGATGTGGCATTTACATATATAACACCAGTTTCTTCCACTCTGGAATACTTAACCATACCTTTTAACTGTTTTGCAGTATATGGTGTATCAATATTATTTTTAATCAGCTCAAAAAATTTGTTACTGCTTAAAATTTCTATATATGTATCAACCAACATTTCCGCAGTAGTAAGGTCATAAAGGTTAGCTGTGTTATTTACCGTTTCACTGGTTATGACTTCCTGAGCCTTATTGTCTGTATAAAAAGAGCCTGCGGATGTAAATAATTCATCAACAAAAAAGCTACTGTATGTGAAGAAAATTGCACCGCATAATATGACGCTTATTGCTATAATCCACCATCTTTTTAATGCTTCTGATATAATATCCTGAATATTAATTTCTTTTTCCAAAATAACAAACTCCTTTACTAATGTAATATAAAAGTTTATCCACTTATTCATATTATACCACGCTACAAAAATATTTGCAACTCATTTTTATTAAATAATTTAATTGACCTGATAATATATTTATTATATAATATTTATATAAAATTAAGCGGAGGTGAAAATATGAATTATATGGATGAGTATATAAAATGGATTAATTCTCCGGCTGTTGATGAATCAGATAAAGCCAAACTAAAGGAAATCGAAAATAACGACGCTGAAATCAAGGATTCCTTTTATCAGAATCTGGCATTTGGTACTGCCGGTTTAAGAGGCGTGCTTGGTATGGGTACAAACCGCATTAACAAATATGTTGTACGCCGTGCTACTCAGGGGATTTCAAACTATATTTTAAAGCATGGCGAAGAGCTTAAACACCGCGGTGTAACCATAGGATATGATTCCAGACATTTTTCACAGGAATTTGCCTTGGAAACTGCCCTTACACTTTGTGCTAACGGTATTAAGGCGTATCTTTTTGAATCACTTCGTCCTGTACCCGAAATTTCATTTACAATAAGACATCTGAATTGTATTGCAGGTATAGCAATCACTGCATCCCACAACCCTGCAAAATACAATGGATACAAGGCATATTGGGAAGATGGTGGACAACTGCCTCCTACCGTTTCCGACAAGGTATTGGAGGAAATAAACGCCCTTGATATGTTTGATGCAAAAACAATGACCAAGGAGGATGCACTAAAATCAGGACTCCTTACAATAATCGGCAAGGAAGTTGACGATGCGTATATTGACGCAGTTTATACACAAGCTATTAATCCTGATGTGGTAAAGGAAGTTGCAGACACCTTTAAGCTTGTTTACACACCTATCCACGGCAGCGGAAACAAGCCTGTACGTGCAATACTTGAAAAATCAGGTTTTAAACACGTTATTGTAGTAAAGGAACAAGAGGAACCGGACGGTTCATTTCCAACTGTTACTGCACCAAACCCCGAAAACAAGGAATGCTTTACAAGGGCTGTGGAATTAGCGAAGGAAAATGATGTTAGCCTTATTATCGGCACCGACCCAGATGCCGACCGTATGGGCATAATGCTTAGAAACGGTCAGGGAGAATATATACCAATGTCAGGAAACCAGGTAGGGGCATTACTTGTTGACTATGTTATTTCCGCAAAAAAGAAAAGGGGAACATTGCCTGCAAACGGCGCGGTTATTTCAACAATAGTTTCTACCAAAATGTCAAGAGTTTTAGCAGAAAGCTACGGTATGAAGTATATTGAAACATTAACAGGCTTTAAATTTATAGGCGAAAAAATCCATGAATTTGAAACAACAGGCAGCAATGAATTTTTGCTTGGCTTTGAAGAAAGCTATGGTTATCTTGTGGGAACACATGCAAGAGATAAGGATGCAGTTGTAGCAAGTATGCTTATTGCAGAAATGGCTGCATATTACAGTAAAAAGGGAAAAACATTGTATGACGTAATGCAGGAGCTTTATAAAACCTACGGCGGTTTTGCGGAAGAAACTGTAAGTATCACTATGGAGGGCAGTGAGGGTATAGCAAAAATTCAAGCTATAATGAACGATATGCGTACCAACAAGCCAACAAAATTCGGAGCATTTAAGGTTACTGCAATCCGTGATTACAAAACAGGTGTAAAATACAACCTTACAGACGGTTCTGAAGAAGCTCTTGAATTGCCAAAGTCAGATGTTATTTACTTTGAGCTTACTGATGGAGCAAGCTTTGTGGCACGTCCATCTGGAACAGAGCCAAAAATCAAAATGTATTACCTTATCCAGTCAGACACAGAAGATAATGCAAATAAAATTTTGGAAAATGTCAAAAAATCTGTTGAAGAATATTTGAACAAATAACAAAATATAAAAAACTCCGTTGGTAATAACCAGCGGAGTTTTAATATTTTTAACCAAATTATTTTGCAAAATCAACGGAACGTACTTCCCTGATAACATTAACCTTAATCTGACCAGGATATTCCATTTCGCTCTCAATCTTTTTAACAATATCTCTTGCCATAAGTACTGTTGATTCATCATTAATAACGTCAGGTTTAACCATAATTCTGACCTCACGTCCTGCCTGAATGGCAAATGATTTTTCAACACCATCAAATGAATTAGCAATTTCTTCAAGCTTTTCAAGACGCTTGATATATGTTTCAAGATTTTCTCTTCTCGCACCAGGACGAGCTGCAGAAATAGAGTCTGCTGCCTGTACAAGGCAATCTATAACAGATGTAGCCTGTACATCGCCGTGATGTGCTGCAATAGCATGAACAATAACGTCGCTTTCCTTATACTTTTTAGCAAAATCAGCACCGATAACAGCGTGTGAACCTTCAACCTCGTGGTCAATTGACTTACCAAGGTCATGCAACAAACCTGCACGCTTTGCAACAGCAATATCTTCGCCAAGTTCACCTGCCATAATACCTGCAAGATGAGCAACCTCTATAGAATGCTTAAGAACATTCTGTCCATAACTTGTGCGGTATCTCAAACGGCCGATAAGCCTTACAATTTCAGGATGCAAACCGTGTACACCTGTTTCAAATGTAGCATGCTCACCCTCCTGCTTGATAATTGCCTCAACATCCTTACGGCATCTTTCTACAGTTTCTTCAATCCTTGCAGGATGAATACGTCCATCTGTAATAAGCTTTTCAAGAGTAAGTCTTGCAATTTCTCTTCTTACAGGGTCAAAACCCGAAAGAATAACCGCTTCAGGAGTATCGTCAATAATAAGGTCAACACCTGTCAAAGTTTCAAGAGCACGAATGTTACGGCCCTCACGACCTATGATACGACCTTTCATATCATCATTTGGAAGGTTAACAACAGAAACTGTAGTTTCAGCAGAATGGTCTGCGGCACATCTCTGAATAGCACCTGCTACAATTTCACGGGCTTTTTTGTCAGCCTCTTCCTTAGCCTTATCCTGAATTTCCTTAGCCATAATGGCTGCTTCGTGTTTAATTTCACTTTCAAGATTATTCAAAAGCTGCGCTTTTGCTTCTTCCTGTGACATACCGGATATTTTTCTTAATTCGTCCATCTGCTGTTCGTGAACTTTGTCAAGTTCAACAAGCTTTGCTTCAACCTGCTTGTTTTTGACGTTAAGATCTTCATCCTTCTTTTCCAACTGTTCAACTTTTTTGTCCAATGATTCTTCTTTTTGCTGAAGTCTGCGTTCTGCTCTTTGTTGCTCCGCACGCTGTTCCTTCATTTCCTTATCAAATTCTATTCGCATTTTATGAGCTTCTTCTTTTGCTTCAATAAGAACTTCTCTCTTTTTGTTTTCAGCCGCAACGGCAGCTTCGCTGACTATTTTTTTAGCTTCCTGCTCTGCACCGCCGATTTCAGCTTCTGCAATTTTCTTTCTATAAGAAATTCCCATACGGAATGCAATAATGCCCACTATAACAATTAATAAAAATGCAACTGCAATAGTAATATAGAGTTCTATATCAAACACCTCCTCTGTTAAATTTTAAATTTCAAAACTCTTGTGAATCATATTTGGTTAAAAAATTTTAGGCTGTACATAATACATCTACCTCATATTATTTTAATAGTTTTTGAGCATATTGTCAAGCAGGTTTTTAATGTTATGCAAAAAAATGTATTCATTAAATTATAAAAGGAACGGTGCATACAGCTCCGTTCCCTTTAAACATATAATATTTTCTCATCCTGCTACCCAAAAACGGCATTTTACTGATGCCACAGTATAATGCAAAGCATCACGTAAATTTATTATTCACCTTTTTGACAGGTTATTTGTACATATCCATAACGTGGTCTGCAACCGCACCTATTGTTGTGAACATTTGTGATGCGTTTTTTTTAATTTTCTTTCTATCCTTTTCATCCATTGGGTTAATAAGCATACTTGCACCTATTCCAACCGCCATACCTGTTACTATACCTGCCACAAAACCGCCCTTAGACATAAAATCACCCTTTCAAACAAATAATATTTACATAAATATTGTTTACAAAAAAATTGTATAAAATAATGGAAATTTGTGTATTTGACAAACATAGTATGTTATTGTATAATATAATCATCTTCGGGGCAAGGTGAAATTCCTTACCGGCGGTATAGTCCGCGACCCGTTTTTGTAAAACGGCTGATTTGGTGTAATTCCAAAACCGACAGTACAGTCTGGATGAGAGAAGATAACGGCATAGTTGTATATTTTTGCAATTTTATGTTATTTTTGCATACTTATACCCCGATTTTAATTTATCGGGGTATTTTTTACTCCGAAAAAAGGAGAAATCGAACATGAACACAAAAAGATTAGTAAGAGTATCGTTATTATGCGCAATATCTGTGGTATTAGTGTCTTTTATACACTTTCCGCTGATTCCGTCTGCACCATTTTTGGAATATGACCCTGCTGACATAAGCATTATAATTACAGGGCTTGCATACGGTCCGGTATGGGGGATATTTGCAACACTTATTGTATCCGTAATTCAAGGCATAACCGTAAGTGCCGCAAGCGGATGGATAGGTATTGTTATGCACATTGTTTCCACAGGTGCATTTGTGCTTACAGTGTCATTAATCTATAAAAGAACCTCCAGACTTATACTGTCACTTATTTTTGGTTCACTGGCTATGGTGCTGGTTATGATACCGATAAACCTCATATTTACAGGCATATTTATGGGTACAGGTGTAATGACCGTTGTAAAAATGCTTATTCCTGCAATTATTCCGTTTAATATACTAAAGGCTGGCATAAATGCCATTATGGCAGGGATTTTATTCAGCCGAACAGCCAGATATACCTTAATTGACTAATTACAAAAATTATGCTAAAATACTTATGCACATACACACAGGATACTTAACTTATTACGGGAGGAAAAAATGGCTTTTGATTTTTTTAACATACAAAAACCCGGCAAGGGGGTCGAAAAAAGAGAATATGTCCCTAGGTTTGAGTTATTTTGGGAATTACTATGGCGAAAAGGCTGGATGATGGTAAAAACCAACGCCTTGTACCTTGTTATAAACATATTACTTTTGATATTTATATGGTTTGGATTTGCCACAGTATCAAACGGCATACTTGCTACTCTTAAAGGTTCGGTTTTTTTATCTGCATCAACATTGTATCTTTCTGTAATAGGCATTGGCTTTATTATGCCCGGGCTTTCATTTTTAACAAGATATTTTGTAACTCAAAGACACGTTTTTCTTTTCAGTGATTATTTTGAGCAGATTTTTGTTAAGTTCAAAAAAGGGTTTATACTTTTTATTGCCGACAGTCTGATAATTTATTTATCTACTGTTGCGTATGCATTATATGGTGAGCTTGTTACTGCAAACAGTATAGTATTTATACCATTGTGCATTCTTACAGCAGGGCTTACAATTTACTTTATGATGCATTTTTATATCTACCCTGTAATGATAACCTTCGACCTTGACCTTAGGGATGTTCTGAAAAATTCACTTTTACTGACCTTGGCACATTTGCCCTGGAATTTGCTTATTTTGTTTATTATATCAATTATTTCATTTTTACTATATTTTCTGAATATAACAATAGGTCTTACCATTGCGGCGACAATAGGCGTTACTATGATAAACTTTATAGTAAACTTTATGGTTGACCCTATAATATACAAGCATCTGTACATTCCTGCAGAGGTTATGGCAGAAAATGAACTGGAAAACAATGACGAATAATTTAAAAATAACGGTAATTATTTAACAAATATTTGCCGTTATTTTTTATTGAAAAACTCTGTCAGGTATACATAATTCCCCTGTGGATAACTTGGATAAGTCTTGGGATAACTTGATATTATTGAACTATTTATCCACTTTTCGGGTGTAAAAAGCCCTAATTTAAGTTATTATGTAAACCATTGGGTATTTTCTTGATTTTTATTATTTTGCTTGAATTTTATGCAAATAATATGTATTATATAGTTATAAGTTTGAAATGAGGTAGTATAGCTTGGAACAAAAATATAAAAACATACTTGAATTTAATAAAATACAAAAAATGCTTGCAGATTGTGCAACTAATGATATTAGCAGAGAAATGGCATATAATCTTGAACCCTCTGTGGATATTTATGAGGTTACAAAACTTCAGGAAGAGCTTGCATACGCCATTAAGCTGTTGTTAAAAAAGGGTAATCCTGACATATCAGGCCTTTCCGACATCACTGCATCTGTAAAACGCGGTGAAAAGGGAGGTATGATGAGTGGGAAGGAACTTTTACAGATTGCAAGAGTTTTAAAAATTGCACGCAGTCTTATTGCCTATCACGACGAACCATCTGTGCTTTCCTACCTTTTTGATTGCCTTACCGCAGACAGAAAGCTGGAAAACGAAATATATTCCGCTATTATTTCTGAAGACGAAATTTCGGACAACGCAAGCCCTCAGCTTTATGATATAAGACGTAAAATAACAAATACTCACGCCAAAATACGCGAACATTTAAATAACCTTATACACAGCACAAAATATCAAAAGTATCTGCAGGAAGCCATCATTACTATCCGTGACGGCAGATACGTTGTGCCTGTAAAAGCAGAGCACAGGTCGGATGTTGGCGGTATAGTACACGATATGTCCTCCACAGGCTCCACTATATTTGTAGAGCCCAGTGCGGTGGTTAACGAAAACAACAATATCCGTGAACTGATGGCAAAGGAAAAGGCGGAAATTGAACGCATACTATTCAACCTGACCTCTATGGCAGTAGAAAAATCACACGAATTATTTGTTAACCAATGTACAATCTGCCAAATAGATTTTATTATTGCAAAAGCAAAATTAGCACTTAAACAAAATGCAATAACACCAAAAATAAATGACAAACAATATGTTGTTATAGAAAAAGGACGTCATCCCTTGCTTGATGCAAAAACTGTTGTTCCAATATCTTTACAGCTTGGCAAAAATTTCAAAACATTGGTTGTAACAGGTCCTAATACAGGCGGTAAAACCGTAACACTTAAAACCGTTGGTCTGTTTTGTCTTATGGCTGCCTGCGGTCTTGGTGTACCGGCGGCAGACGGAACAGATATTTGTGTATTCGACAATATTTTTGCTGATATAGGTGATGAACAAAGTATTGAACAAAGCTTAAGTACCTTTTCATCCCATATGACAAATATCGTCAACATATTAAACAAAGTAACCCCCAATTCCCTTGTACTGTTTGACGAGCTTGGTGCAGGCACTGACCCAACAGAGGGTGCTGCTTTGGCTACAGCCGTACTGCAATACGTAAAGGACTTTGGAGCCCTTACGGTAGCTACAACACATTACAGTGAAATCAAGATTTATGCTCTTACAACAGAGGGTGTGGAAAATGCGTCATGCGAATTTGATGTAAATTCACTACGGCCAACATACAGGTTGCTAATAGGTGTACCGGGCAAAAGTAATGCCTTTGCGATTTCAAGACGCCTTGGGTTGCCTGAATATATTATCGAAAAGGCTGCAGAACGTTTAAGTGAAGAAAATATTAAGTTTGAAGATGTAATATCAAACCTTGAAAAGAGCCGTCAGGAAGCTGAAAAAGAAAAGCAGCTTGTTGAAAAATACAAGCGTGATGCGGAAATTTTAAGGGCAGAACTTGAAGCTGAAAAGGAAAAAATACAGCGGACAAGACAAAAGCTTACGGAAAATGCCAACAAAGAAGCAAAAAAAATACTTGAGCAGGCAAAAAAAGAAGCTGACGCTGTTATTGACGAAATCAAAAAAGCCCGTAGATTAAAGTCCGAACAGGAAATGAACAGGGCTCTTAATGAGGCAAAAACCAACATTAACAAAAACA
>JAZSKK010000056.1:0-1693 GCA_045534795.1 Clostridia bacterium
ACATGGCTACGATCCGACTTTTCAAGGCGGCATATAACTATTTCTTTAAAAAAAGCACTTCGCGAGGCGGAAGTACGATTACACAACAGTTAGTTAAAAATCTTACAGGTGATTCAGAAAAAAATGTCAGTCGAAAATTGCAGGAAATGCTGCGTGCAATTCAGTTGGAAAAAAAGCTGTCCAAAGATGAAATACTTGAATTGTACCTGAATTCCATATACTTAAGTCAGGGATGTAACGGACTTAAGAGTGCAGCAATGTTTTATTTTGATAAGGATGTTTCCGAATTGACTATTGCAGAAGGAGCATCTTTAGTTGGCATTACCCAGTATCCAACGCACTTTGACCCATTACTTTATCCTGAAAACAATAAAGAAAAACAAGAGCTTGTGCTGAAAAAAATGTATGAGCTTGAGTTTATCACTGAAGAAGAATATAATGATGCTGTAGAAGAGGAATTAGAGTTTGTTGGAAGTGTTAATTCATCCGCTATCAGTAAGCAGTCATATTTTGTTGATGAAATTATCAGAGATGTTATAAATGATTTACAGGATGAATATGGTTATACCGAATCCGTTGCCACAAAAATGCTGTATTCTGGTGGCTTGAAAATATATTCTACTGTTGACCCTGAAATTCAAAAGGTAGTAGATGAAGTGTTTTCTAATCCCGAAAATTTAAAGGGCGGAGTAAATGGTGTGCCTCAGGCTTCTATGTGTGTAATGGACCCGTATACAGGTGAGGTAAAAGCATTAGTTGGTGGATTTGGTGAAAAAGAAGGTACCTTAACGCTTAACAGAGCTACTGACACCTTAAGGCAACCTGGTTCTACCATTAAGCCTATTTCTGTCTATGCACCAGCTTTGGAGGCAGGGTTAATAACTCCATCCAGTGTGTATGCTGACAAGAAAATAACTATCGGCACTTGGTCGCCAAAAAATCATTATAGTGGCTTTAAGGGCAATGTAAGTATCAAGCACGCTATTGATTTATCAATAAATACTGTTCCTGTTCAGGTTTTACAAAAGCTTGGTGTTGAAAAATCTTATGAATTCCTTTCCCAAAAGCTTGGCGTTTCATCATTGGTTCCCGATGACAAATCGTTAGCTTCATTAGCTTTGGGTGGTTTAACAAGAGGTATTTCAAATATGGAGCTTACTGCGGCATATTGTGCATTTGTTAATGATGGTGTTTATAATTCACCCGTCACCTATACAAAAGTATATGACAGTAACGGTAATGTTATTTTAACTAAAAAATCAAAAAACAACGTAGCAATGAAAACATCAACAGCACGTACTATGAACGGATTGTTGAAATCGGTTTGTGATGTTGGTACAGGAACTCCTGCACGTTTTGATTCCAAATATACCATTGCAGGTAAAACAGGTACTACGGATGATGATAAAGACCGTTGGTTTGTCGGGTATACCCCGTATTATTGTGCAGCAGTGTGGGTTGGTTACGATATACCTTCATCATTAAGCTTTTATAGTAGCAATCCTACAATTCCTTTGTGGAAAAAGGTAATGAGCGAAGTCCATAAAATCAAAAATCTATCATCGAAGAAATTTAATTATACATCAATATATGTTGATGAGAGCAAGATTGCGGCAACAAATGAAAAGATGAAAATTTGTTCAGATAGCGGTTTGCTTGCAACAGAATTTTGCCCACAGGATAAGATTACTGA
>JAZSKK010000023.1:0-2544 GCA_045534795.1 Clostridia bacterium
ACGATCCGACTTATGTTCCATCTTCAACAGCCTGAGCTCTTAGAGCATCCAACTGTTCTTTTGAACCGTCAATCCAAACTACATTGTCGGGATTAAGCATAGTTTTCATCTCTTCAATCCACTGAAGAGCCATCTTGTTGTCTGTCATTTTGACTTCCTCCTTATATAAAAAGTTTGTTTTTTACTTTGTAAAAATCCAATCTATGACATATAACATTATATAACAAATTTTATGTTTTGCCAAGTGTTTATTTTAATTTTTCTGAAATTTGTATAAATTGACATAAATCAAGCTGTTCACCGCGTATTTTTTCATTCCCTGTTATGTCCTTTACAATATCTGAAATTTCATCTTTTGGCACTGAAAATACTGACGAAAGTGCATTAGACAAGGTTTTGCGTCTTTGACCAAATGCGGCGTGTACCACTTTAAACAAATTTTTCTCATCATCAACTGCGGGTTTAGTGTGATTTTTAATATCCATTTTAATAACTGCTGACGTAACCTTTGGCGGCGGCATAAAGCTGTCAGGAGGTACAAGCTTCATAATTTCAGGTGTGGAATAGTATTGTACAGCCACAGATATTGCACCATATTCTTTCTTTCCAGGCTTTGAAACTATACGCTCTGCAACCTCTTTTTGAATAAGTACGGTTATGGATTCAAAGGGTAATTCTTCCTCCAGAAAACGCATTATAAGGGGTGTGGTAATATAGTATGGCAGGTTTGCAATAACCACCACAGGCATACCTGGCATATATTCGTCGATTATTTTTTTAAGGTCGGTCTTTAAGGCGTCGCCCTGTATAATTTCCACGTTGTCATAGGCGACAAATGCCTTCTTAAGATATTCCGCAATGCTTCGGTCAAGTTCTATGGCAACTACCTTGCCTGCATGTTTTGAAAGCTCTACGGTCAGTGTACCTATACCAGGGCCAACCTCTATTACACCATAGGTTTCATCTATGCCTGACGATTCTATGGTACAGTCCAGTACTGATTGGTCAATGAGGAAATTTTGCCCAAGAGCCTTATTAAATTTAATTCCCAGACCATCCATAATTTTTTTTATTGTTTCAGGGTTTGTCAAGTTCATACATATCAACTCCAAATCTTTTATCATTATACTATACATATCCCTTAAATTCAATTAAATTTTAAAAATATATTGCTATAACGTGCTAATCTATGGTATAATATGTGAAGAAAAGAGGTTTGCAGATGAAGAGGATACTTGGTGTTGATTTTGGAGTTGCAAGGACAGGGGTTGCTGTTACTGACCCTCTTGGTATGATGGCACAGGGCGTTGCTACAATCAGTTCCAGAAGAGTCGAAAAGGTTTTGCAGGATGTTATATCATATGCAAAGCAATATGATGTCGAAACTATTGTAGTTGGGTTGCCGAAAAATATGAATAATACTATCGGTGAACGCGGAGAGGCTTGCATACAATTTGGCGATATGCTGAAGGAAGAAACAGGACTTGAAGTTGTTATGTGGGACGAAAGACTTTCTACAGTCAGTGCAATTAATTTTTTAAACCAAACAAACACCAGAGGTGCAAAACGCAAGGCAGTTGTTGATACGGTAGCTGCGGAAATCATTTTGCAAAACTATCTTGATTTTAAAAAGAAAGGATGATTTTAGTATGGCAGATAAATTTAATGAGGAAATGAATGAGGAATTAGAAAATAACATAATCGAGCTTATTGATGAAGAAAGTGGCGAGGCTGTTCCTTTTGAACATCTTGACACAATTGAAATGGATGGTAACACATATTTTGTGTTGACAGAATTTTTTGAAGAGCCAGCAGAGGAAAATGACGTTTACATTATGACAATTGTTGTTGATGAACAGGGCGAGGAAACTTTGGAAATCGTTGAGGACCAGGCAACTGTTATGAAGGTGTTTGAGGAATTCAGAGCTCGTTGTGACGGCGAATTTGATTTTTTGGATTAATTTGTCAATGAATTGTAAAATAAAAACAGTTGATTTTTTATAGGAATTTGCATATAATATAATTAAAGATTTATCCCTGATATGTTCGTGATTATTTTCACATATTTATAACCAACACTTTATTAAAGGGAACAAGTTCTCCGAAGACTGCGTGCATGCTCAAATTTATTTGAGAAGCCCATAAACCTTCGGGACGTACCCACCTGCGAAAGCAGGTTGTAAATATGAAATCACACGGCATTGTCGGGGAATAATATTTTAAATGTAATTTTAAATAATGGCAATCAATTTTGGTTGCCATTATTTTTTTATGGCTTAAAACTTTGCCAACTTTTGCATATTTACTTTTGTTAAAATATATTCAGGTGATATAAATCACCAAATATTTTAACGAAGGAGGATTGCAAAATGGCAATCGAATACAATTTAAATGGAAAAGGTAAATATGATGAGGAAAGGAGGGTAACTACATACAAACTTGATTCACCAACAAAAAATACTGTGGACAATTACGATTAAGTAGGGTATAATGAAAATAAGAAAGATACATCAACCATTACACCCTCTACAGACTTTGAAAGTC
>JAZSKK010000100.1:0-1846 GCA_045534795.1 Clostridia bacterium
CACCATTCAACGCCTATTGCAACAATTACTACAAGAGCTGATATAACAAAGCCGTGAATCATAGGATTTATGCCTGATTTTTTCATATCCTTAAAGCTTGTATTAAGACCTATTGCAGCAAGTGCCGCAACCATTAAAAACTTACTGATGCTTTTTGCAGCAGATGAGATATCTGTAGGAATAACCCCAAGGCTGTTAACCATAGCCAATGCCAAAAAGCCTAAAATAAACCATGGAAATATTTTTGATATATTTACCTTTTTATAGCCTGAATTTATATTTTCTTTTCTTTTAATTCTTAAATTAACCAATGAAAAGACCAAAACAGTAGGAATTATGGACAAAGTTCTTGTAAGCTTTACCATTGTGGCAAAATCACCTGCACCCTCACTGAATGCATACCCTGCCGCAACCACGCTTGAGGTATCATTTACTGCAGTTCCTGCCCATAAACCATAGGCTATATCACTAAGTCCAAGCATACGTCCCATAATAGGGAATAAAAGAATCATCGCCATATCAAACAAAAATGTTGCAGACATAGCATAAGCAATATCTGAATCATCTGCATCAATTACAGGGGCTATGGCAGCAATTGCAGAGCCGCCGCAAATTCCTGTTCCTGCAGAAATAAGGTTTGACAACTTCCAGTTGAGCCCAAAGGCCTTTCCGACAAAATATCCGCCGCCAAAACAGGTAAGAAGAGTAAAAAACATCACCATCAAAGACATTTTTCCTACAGACAAAATCACCTTAACACTAAGGGATGCACCTAAAAGGATAATTGCAAACTTCAGTACCTTTTTGGAAGTAAATTTAATTCCCGGATTCAAAAATTTCGGCTTCCAAAAACAATTTATTATCATACCTATAAACAGCGAAATAACCGATGCACCTATGATGTGTATCGGCAATAAGCCTTCTATTGTTCTTGCTACAAAGGCTATCAGCATTGACAATGCTAATCCAGGAATTATTTCCCATATACTTTTAAACATTTTCATTTTTTCCTCTTTTCTGCATTCAAACCTTAATTTACCCCTTGTACATCAAACAATTATTCCTTTTTATAGTTAAGCATAAATATACCAAGGGATACAAGCACCATAGAAACTAATATATTTATCGGTGATACTGCACTGTTTTCACTAAGCATTATATTTGAAAGTATTACACCAAAAACAGGTGTCATAAAGCTGTAAATACTTACCTTTGATACAGGGTTGTATTTTAAGAGAATGCCCCAAAGTGAATATGCTGCAGCAGAAAGAAATACAAGGTATATCAAAACGCCAAGTGCCGTTATATCAGGTATCTGCACATGTCCGCCTGAAATAATTCCTACCGCAATCATTACAAGACCACCCATAATAAACTGATATCCGCTTATGACAACAGGGTCCTCCCTGGTTGAGTATTTTTTTATAAATACTGAAGATGTAGCGGATGCAATGGACGAAAAGATAACAAAGCCGTCACCAAAAAAGTTCATATTAAGGTCAAGCCCTTCAAGATTTACAAGTATAATTCCCGCAAAGCCCACAACACAGGCAACAAGCTTCTTTATTGTGATTTTTTCCATTTTAAAAATTATTCCTGCAACAAGAAGTGAAAAAAACGCGGTAGAGCCACTTGCGATGGTTCCCTTAACACCTGTTGTGTTTGCAAGACCTATGTAAAAGAAAATGTACTGAAGTACTGTCTGGAATAACGCAACGCACGATATTCTTCCTAAATTTTCTTTTTTTGGATACAAAAACTTCTTCCTGCCCACACTGTAGATAATCACAGTAAAAATACCTGCAAGTGTAAAACGTAGCCCTGCAAAAAGTATTGTAGATGCAGT
>JAZSKK010000211.1:0-4436 GCA_045534795.1 Clostridia bacterium
ATTATACCACTTTTTAAACTGAATTTCAATGCTTATATTATATAAAACCTTGAATTTTATGCTAAACACAGGTATAATAAAGGTGATTATTTGAGATTTGGAGAAAAATATGAAGTATTATTTTGTTATAAACCCCATGGCAGGAAATGGCAAAGGTATAAAAAAACTAAAAAGCAATATTGAAGAAGCAGGCAAAAAGCTTAATAAAATTTTTGAAATATATACTACAAAATCCATAGGCGATGGGGAAGATTACGTACGTAATACCTGTGAAAAAGATGGTTCGCCGTCAACATTTATAGCCTGTGGGGGTGACGGCACATTTAACGAGGTTTTAAACGGTGCATACGGCTTTGACAATGTGTCGGTAGGTGTTATACCTATGGGTACAGGGAATGACTTTTGCAGAAATTTTACAGAATGTGATTTTACTGATATAAATGCACAATTTAACGGTATTTCCACCCCCTGCGACATTATACGGTATAAAGGGGTGGTCAATGGCACCGAGGTTGTAAAATACTGTGCCAATATGTTTAACATAGGTTTTGACTGCAACGTAGCGGATATGAAGGCAACACTCAGCCAATACCCATTTATAAAAGGGCCTATGGCATATTTCCTGGGAATATTTGTGATGCTTATAAGAAAAAAAGGTGCAAACCTTAAAATAGAAATTGCCGGTAAAAAAGTACATAACGGCAAACTGCTTTTAACCGCTATTGCAAATGGTTGCTTTTGCGGAGGTGGTGTAAAAAGTAATCCCTATGCTAAAATCAATGACGGACTTATGGATATAAACATAATAAAGGATATTCCTCGGCGATTGTTTCCTGCCTGCCTTCCGTTATATATGAAGGGAACACTTTTTGATACTAAAAAATACGAAAACATTGCATTTACAACCCAGTGCAAACACATAGTAGTAACACCAAACGAGAATATGAGATTATGTGTTGACGGAGAAATTTTTGATGCAGAAAAAATAGAATTTGATGTAATACCATACGGTATAAATTTTTCAAATCCCAAAAAAGCAACGGACTGCACCGAAAACACTTCATTTGTCCGTGCTTCACATTCTGATTGTTAATAACAAACCCCTTAACAATAATTTCTACTGTTAAGGGGTTTTTAGGTATTGTTATTTCAAAAATTAGAAGTATCTCTTCAAAAGTCCTTCTAAACCACGTCCGTGACGAGCTTCGTCTCGAGCCATTTCGTGAACTGTATCATGGATTGCATCCAAGCCATTCTTTTTAGCACATGCAGCAAGGTCGAATTTGCCCTGAGTTGCACCATATTCGCAATCAACTCTCCATTTTAAATTATCTTTTGTAGTAGCCTTCATATTAGGTTCCAAATCTTCACCAAGAAGTTCTGCAAATTTAGCAGCGTGTTCTGCTTCTTCATAAGCAGCCTTTTCCCAATAAAGACCTATTTCAGGATAACCCTCTCTATGGGCAATACGTGCCATACATAAATACATACCTACTTCGGCACATTCTCCGTTAAAGTTAGCCATAAGCTGTTCAAAAATATACTTTTTATCCTCTTCACTTATATCAGGGTTATTCTTTACTGTTTTTGCATAAACACCATATTCATGCTCTGCAGCAAGAGCCGCGCCTTCTTCCATAATTTTAAATTTTTCGCTTGGAACTTTACATACAGGGCACTTTTCAGGTGCAGCATCTCCCTCATGAACATAACCACATACTGAACATACAAATTTTTTCATAATTAATTCCTCCTAAATTTATATAATTTTAATAATAGTAATTGTTACTGATTTTATTATAACATCTATTTTTTATTTGTCAAGAGTTTTTTTACAATTTTTGCAGATTCCATAAAAAATCAAGGAATGAGTCTTTATATCTGCTCTTGTTACTTCCTCCGCCAAGGACTCCAAAGCCTCATTTACAGGTAAATCAACATCGGTTACAGAACCACATTTTGTACATGCCATGTGATAATGGTTATGTACATTTCCGTCATATCTTTCACTTTCTGAACCAGTTGAAATTCTTACAGCATCCCCCATATTTACCAGAAGGGAAAGATTTCTGTACACCGTCCCCAGACTTAGCTTTGGATAATTGGGTTTTAAGTCAGAATAAAGCTGTTCTGCGGTGGGATGGTCATATCTGCCGCACAGCATCTCCTTTATTGCCTCTCTTTGTCTGCTGTATTTAATTGCTTTCTCCATAAGTTCACCTCTTTTTAATATTAATAATGATTATTGTTATTTATATTATAGCATTAGTTTTTTAAAAAATCAAGAGTTTTTTAAAAAAATTTAGAGCTATGCTCTGCATAGCTCCATTTATATATAAAAAATAAAAAAGCCTGTTTTATAAAACAGGCTTTTTAAGTAAATATTAACCTTTAACTGAACCAATCATAACACCTTTAACAAAGTGTTTCTGTACGAAAGGATAAATAATCAATACAGGAACAACAGATACTACGATTGTTGAATATTTAAGCAACTGCTTAAGCTGTTCAGCTTCTTCAGCATATTCTTCAGAACCAGCAGCAGCTTCGTTATTAATAATAATATTACGAAGAACAATCTGGATTGGCTGCAAGTTTTCGTTCTGAATGTAAAGCAAAGCAGGCATATAGCTGTTCCAGTGTGCGATAGCATAATACAAAGTCAAAACAGCAATACTTGCTTTAGATAGCGGAATAACGATTTTTGTAAAGAAACCAATATCATCACATCCGTCTATCTGTGAAGCTTCAAGCAATTCGCCAGGGATACTATTTGAAATAAATGTTCTGGCAATAATCATATTATTAACTGAAATTGCACCACAAATAATCAATGGCCATACTGTATTACCCATATTAAGTGTATCAGTAATAAGCAAGTATGTAGGAATCATACCACCACCGATAAACATAGTAATTGTATAAAGCATCATAATCTGAGAACCGCCTGGCAATCCTTTTCTTGCAAGAGGATATGCACATAAATATGTGAAGAACAATGCTATAACCGTACCAAAAACTGTATAGAATATAGAGTTTCTGAAAGCAGATACTATATCATAAGTACCATTGTTCAAAATAGCGTCATAGCCTTTGAGAGTAAAGTCAACGGGCCATGCAAAAACACTACCTGCAATAACCTGATTAGCATCAGAGAATGAACATGCAACAATGTACAAAATAGGTATAGCAACTACTAGTAGCAACAATGTAAGGATAGTATATATTATAGCATAAAATATCTTGTCCTCAACTGTATCATTAATCTTTCGAGATGCCTTCTTTTTCTGTCTAAGAAGCTTATCTTCAGCTTTACGCTGTGCTCTTAACGCTCTTCTATCAGCATCTGTATTTGCAACTGTTTTTACCATAAGCTACTTTCACCAACTTTCTGCGAGAACTTATTAACACTCCAAATACAAATGAAATTAACTATAGAGTTAAACAAGTTAATTGCGGTAGAACTTGAATACTGTGTAAAGCCCTTAACAATACCTTCATTATAAACGTATGTAGAAATAAGTTCACTATACTCAATATTTGCAGAGTTCTGCATCAACAACGCTTTTTCATAACCAACGCCCAAAATATGTCCTGAACGCAAAATCAACATAATAATGATTGTTGGCAAAATTGTAGGAATATCAATATTAAGCATAATCTTGAATCTTGAAGCACCGTCAATCTGTGCTGATTCATACAATTCTGTATCAACGGCAGACAAAGCAGCAATATAGATAATAGAACTAAAACCGATATTCTGCCATACTCCTGACCAAACGTATGTGTGGTAGAATGCATCAGGATTACCCATAAGGTCAGGTATAGCCGCACCTTCACCTGAAATCAACGTTATCAAATGCTTAAAAATACCAATATGCGGACTAAAAATCTGGAACATCATACCAACTATAATAACTATAGAGAAAAAGTGAGGTATGTATGTAACAGTCTGTACAAGCTTTTTGAATTTTTCAGCACGTACAACGTTTAGGCACAAAGCCAATACAACCGCAAGCGGGAAGCTTGCAAATAATGAATACAAGGAAATTATAATAGTATTTCTAAATAATTTCCAGAAAATCTGGCTGTTAATAAATGTAACAAAATGTTCTATACCTACCCATTCGCTGAACATTATACCAAGCTTTGGTGTATAGTCTCTGAATGCAATCTGAATACCATACATTGGATAGTATGAAAACAGCAAAAGATAAGCAACAGGCAAAATTAACATCAAGTACAACTGCCATGATTTAAAAACATTCTTTCTAAGGCTTGTGCGTCTTTTCTGACGCATTTCCTTAGTTTCTACGAAGCCTGTCGCAGAAACTGAATTATTTACCATATCAATCACCAATAATATCGACAATATTTAATGTACTAACCATATCATCGATAAAACCTTTAAATCCCACTGTATCTGCTGTAGCAGG
>JAZSKK010000040.1:0-4181 GCA_045534795.1 Clostridia bacterium
TCACTTGCAACAGGTGTAATTTTTATATCATATTCATCTGGTGCAAATACGGATGTTTACAACTATATGTTTGGCAACATACTTTCACTAAGCAATCAGGATATTGCTATAATAATAACCCTTTCAATATTTATTATTCTGATGTATGTGGTTACATACAACAAAATGTTTGCAGTTACATTTGATGACAAATTCGCAAAATCAGCAGGTGTAAATATTGAATTTTATAATATGATAATTGCCCTTTTATCTGCAATAGCAATCGTAATTGGTATGAAGATGATGGGAGCTATGCTTATATCAGCATTAATAATTTTTCCTGCACTTACTGCTATGAGAATTTGCAAAACATTCAGGTACGTTGTTATTTTAGCAGTAATCATATCTATTATAAATTTTTGTATTGGTATGTTGTTTTCAATTATATTTAACACTCCTACGGGGGCAAGCATTGTAATTATAGACCTTATAGTTTTTACAATCTTTTTCCTTATTGGGAAAATAGTGTATAAATAATTAATAAATTGTTAAACATTTATACATTCATTTACATTATATAATTAATATGATATAATTTTCAGTATTGATAAATAAAATTCAAGGAGCATACAAAATGAAAAAAAGGCGTATTATTTCACTACTTATGATATTAATGTTATCTACCTACTCTGTCAGTGCATCTGTTCTTGGTTCCACACTGATTGATGGATATACTATAGAAATAGGGCACGGAACAACATCAACACATAACAAATGGTTCAGTGACCAAAGTGGTGTCGGACAACAAACCGAAAATTATATAACATATACACCAAATGATTTTGTAGAGCCTATAATTACTCATGGAAGTTATCTTTACGGTTCAAACACAATAAACAACGAGGTAACAAATATTAAAAATTCAGGTATTACACCACTTGCAGGAATTAACGCAGATTATTTTTCATTGCAGACAGGCGTTCCAATGAGTAATGTAATATCTGACGGAAAAATTATTACAAAAACAGAAAGTACACAATATGGTATAGGAATACTTAATGATAATACGGCATTTGTTTCAGAATTTACTATATACTCTATATTACACAGAGAAGACGGCAGTACAACACATATTCATAACATAAATAAACTACGTCAGCCATATTCAATATATATGATGACAGATGATTTTTCAAGCCAGACACACAATACTACAAATGGTATTGATGTAATATTAACTGATATTGAAGGAGAAATGAAACTAGGTTCAGAGCTTACTGCTGTTGTTGAATCAGTGAATGAATATGAAGGTTCAATAGCAATACCGGAAGGCAAGATAGTTATTACAATAGACGTTAACGCACCTGTTGAATATTATGAATCCATTTCATCACTTAGTGTGGGTGAAAAAGTAAAAATCACCTTTGGAGTTACAGGTGATGAACGTTGGAATGATGTTAAGTTGGGCATGGGTGCAACGGGTGATGTTCTAATTGAAAATGGTCAGGTAAATACTGATTTTGAAGCAGGTGCAAACCCAAGAACAGCTATTGGTATAACTAACGAAGGCAAAATAATACTTTATACAATAGACGGCAGACAAAAGGGTTACAGCTACGGCGTACAATTAAGAACATTGGCAAACAGACTAAAGGAATTAGGTTGTACCGATGCTATAAATTTAGACGGCGGTGGTTCAACAAGCTATGTTGTCCAGTTTCCTGGTGATAATACTACAACATTGGTAAACAGTCCCTCTGACGGAAAATTACGTTCTGTATCAAACTTTATTTTCCTTAAAAACAATCAGGAACCAACAGGAAAACTGGATAAAATAACTGTATATCCTCTTACATCTTATGTTCTTGTTGGTGAAAGTATAAAGGTGACTGCCAAAGGTTCAGATACAGCACATTATGCAATGGAAACACCAAAACTGACCTATTCACTAAATAAAGGTACAACAAATACAATTTCTAAAGACGGTACATTTACTGCCAACGAAAACGGGACTGCAACAGTATATGCAAAATCAGGGAACATTGAAGGTAAAACAAATATTGTATGTATTGAAAACCCAACTAATATCAGCGTTAAGAAAAACGGCTCACAGATTGAATCAATTACTATAAACCGTGAGGAATCAACATCATTAACTGCCGAAGCATATGCAGGATACAACAAGCTTGTTACAACAGACAAAAGCTTTACGTGGTGGTGTGACGAGGAAATTGGTATAATTTCAGATAACGGAAAATTTACAGCAACCGATAATTTACTTGACACAAAAGGCAACATATACGTAAAGGCAGGTGGAACAACTGTAGAAATTCCTGTTACCGTAAAAGGCATTGATGAAATTTATAACACTATAGATATTGATGTAGATGATAATGTATTGGAAGTGAATTTTAATATTTCAACAGGCTATCCTGTGGATAAAGAAAATATTATAATCAAGGCAGATGGTAAAAACATTGATTTTAATTACAGAAACGGAATTGCTGCAACTGTTTTATCAGAAAATCCTTCTAAAATAACAGTTTTTGTAACAAATTCAAAGGGTTACTCCTCCTTTGCAACAAAAACAATTACAAATGATGTTTTTGAAAATCCATTTATTGACACAGATGAACATTGGGCAAAAAACATTTTATCATATATGCACTCATCAAAAATTGTAAATGGTGAAGTAACTGAGCAAGGGCTTAAATTCAATCCAGGAAAATCAATGACGCGTTCCGAATTTGCTGTAATGATTACAAATTATATGGGTGTTGATGTTAATGAATACGAAAATGTTGATTTACCCTATGATGATTTGGATAAGATACCAGGCTGGGCATTAAACAGTTTTAAAGCATTATATGAACTAAAAATTGTGCAAGGCAGTAACAACTACGGAAAGCTATACGCTAACCCCCTTGACAGTATAACAAGGGCAGAAACTGCAACAATTATTTCAAGAACTCTTCCTGACGGTCTGAAAAAAGCCGAGATAACTTCATCGGATAAAGATGTTATAGCAGACTGGGCAAGTAATGGGTTTGAGAAACTGATTAACCTTGGTGCGAGTAACGGTTATGAGGATGGCACAATTTTACCACTTAAAAATGTTACAAAAGCCGAAGCCGCAAAAATATTGTACTCAATACTATAAAGAAAAACCCTGTATTTTAAAATACAGGGTTTTTTATGTATTAAATTATTTACCTAATACTTCTTTAACCTTTGCAGCAATATGCTTGTCTGTAAGTTCGTATATTTCCAAAAGTTCAGCAGGCTTACCTGACTGACCAAATACGTCCTTAACACCCATTCTTGTAACCTTACATGGATATTCTTCAGCAAGAACTTCAGCAACTGCACCACCAAGACCACCGATAATTGAATGTTCTTCAACAGTAACGATATGTCCTGTTTCCTTTGCGGCCTTAACAATAATTTCATTGTCAATAGGCTTAATTGTATGGATATTGATAAGTCTTGCACTGATGCCTTCAGCTTTAAGCATTTCAACTGCTTTCATAGCTTCAGGAACCATAAGACCTGTTGCAATAATTGTGATATCGCTACCATCATTAATAAGCTGTCCTTTACCAATCTCAAACTTATAAGTAGCTTCATCAAAAATTACAGGAACTGGAAGTCTGCCAAATCTTAAATAAACAGGACCTTCATGTTCAATAGCAGCCTTAACAGCACATCTTGCTTCAACATCATCAGCAGGGTTAATTACAACCATATTAGGCAAAGCACGCATAACAGCCATATCTGCAATAGCCTGATGAGATGCGCCATCTTCACCAACTGAAATACCTGCATGAGTAGCGCCAATTTTTACATTAAGGTTTGGATAACAAATAGAGTTTCTGATTTGTTCAAAAGCTCTGCCTGATGCAAAAACAGCAAAAGTTGAAGCAAATACTGTTTTACCTGTTGTTGCAATACCTGCAGCAGTTGTCATCATATTACCCTCTGCTATACCGCAGTTAATAAATCTTTCAGGGAATTTTTTTGCAAAAACACCTGTCTTGGTTGAACCTGAAAGGTCGGCATCCATAACAACCAAATCGTATGTATCTCCAAATTCAGCCAAAGCTTTACCGTAAGATTCTCTTGTAGCAATCATATCAGCCAGTACATTTTACCTCCCAATTCAGCTAATTTTTTATCAAGTTCTGCAATAGCCTGGTCGCGTT
>JAZSKK010000160.1:0-1726 GCA_045534795.1 Clostridia bacterium
CCTTTTAATTATTCTTGAAACCTTTAAAAATTTATCGAGCCTCATAGTAATACCCTTCTTAAATTAAATGAAATTTATTGAATAGCTTCAGTATTTTATCTCCCTTTGGAAGCATAAGTATATCTTCCTCTTTAAATGCTCTTACAACAATCAGCATCGCAAAATATACAAATACAGCCGCAATAATTGAACCACCAAGTGCCATAACCGTACTGTATCCAGAAAGACCGTTAAATAAAAGGTAGGTAACAACACCCATTATTCCACCTGCGAACAATGGCTTTACAATATATTCAACAATACTGAATTTACATTTTGTCTCTTTTAAAATCCAGAACATATTAAGTGCCATAACAGTAAAGTAGCAAACCATTGTGCCTATAGGTGCACCGTCAATATTTATTGAAGGAACGGCAACAAGGTGGTAATTAACCACTACCTTTATAACACCGCCTACAAACATATTGACAACAGGTACAACCGTCCTGCCATAAGCCTGAAGTATGGACGTTGTAATCTGAAGCATAGAAACAAATATAATTGAAATTGCAAGCTTTTGCAACATAGATGTAGCCAATGAATCACCAAAAACCACCTGCAATATAGGTGTAGCAAGAACATACATACCTATTGCACAGGGTATAGCAAATAACATAGTAAGCTTAAGCACTGTATTTACTGCACGTTGTGAAGCAAGCTTATCTCCCTTTGCCAATGCACCTGCTATAACGGGCACAACGCTCATACCAAGTGCCACAACCATAGTAAGGGGAAAATTAAACAAGGTGATTGCCTTACCTGTGTAAAGGCCATACAAAGACGTTGCCAAATCACCGCTTATTGCCACCCCGTCAAAGTCATTGATTTTAGCTATTACTGATTGATATTTTACAAGAAAATCCGAAGTTACCTGAGTAATATCCTGTAAACGACGCATTACTGTAACCATACACGCAAGATTAGTAAGGGATGGTACGGAAGCACCTATTGTAATAGGTATCGCTATACGATTAGCTCCAGTTGTAACACTTTGATAACCGCCTGTACTTTCATCAGGTAAATATTTTTCTTTATTTTTTCTGTATATTAAAAATAAAACCAACAATGAAAAGAAGCTTAAAACCGTACCCATAGTTACACCAAAAACAGCACCGGCGGCCGCCTTTTCAACAGAATGGCTTATAAACAACCACGCAAAAAGATAACCAAAAATAAGTTTACCCAAAGCTTCTATAACCTCGGAAATTGCAGTAGGATACATATTTTGTCTGCCCTGGAAATAGCCCCTGAAGACCGCCATAAAAGCGACACAAAGCACCGCAGGAGATATTGCCTGAATAGCCTGGGTAGCACCCCTGCTTTCTATTGCACCTGCTAAAATATCTGCCCCATAGAAAAGCACCAGACTTCCCGTTATTCCTATAACTGCAAGTATGGTTATCGCAATTCTGAAAATACGGTCCGCTTCTCTTTTACGGTTAAGTGCCAGACTTTCGGCAACCATTTTGGAAATTGCAGTAGGGAAGCCAGCCGTTGCAATAATAAACATTACTGTATATATAGAATAAGCAGAATTAAAAATACCCATGCCCTCATCTATGCATTTCCCACGAGATGTCAATATCTTCCATGACATATTGTAGTTGTTTTTTATCTGCATTGCCTTGTCTCCCTCCCGGAAAACAGTATTGCGGTAAAGCTTTTCTTTTTTGTTAAGTCGGAGGCC
>JAZSKK010000029.1:0-6216 GCA_045534795.1 Clostridia bacterium
GGTGTTACTTTTGAAATGGATGGCAAGGTATACCAGGTAGTGGAATTTCAGCACGTTAAACCAGGTAAGGGTGCAGCTTTTGTAAGAACAAAGCTTAAAGACGTAATTAATGGTTCTAATGTTGAAACAACATTCAGACCAACAGATAAAATGCCAAAGGCCCATATCGAACGTAAGGATATGCAGTATTCATATTCTGATGGTGATTTGTTCTATTTTATGGACCCGGAAACATTTGATATGATTCCTCTTAATTCAGCACAGCTTGGTGATGCTCTTAAGTTTGTTAAGGAAAATGATACTGTTCGTCTTATTTCTTACAAGGGCAATGTGTTTGATGTAGAACCACCTACATTTGTTGAGCTTGAAGTTACAGAAACAGAACCAGGCGTTAGAGGTGATACAGCTACTAACGTTACAAAGCCATGTACTTTGGAAACAGGTGCTATTATTCAGGTACCTATCTTCATCAATCAGGGTGATGTTATCAGAATTGATACACGTACAGGCGAATATATGGAAAGAGTTTAATTTATTGCTTGTTGGCAATAATATATTCAGAATTTTAAGGGGGGTTATTTATGTCATTAATTTCTGAAAAGGTTGCATACTTACAGGGGCTTGCCGAGGGTCTTAAGATTAACGGTGAAACACCTGAAGGGAAGTTGCTTAGTGAAATTATAAATGTTCTTGGCAGTATTTCCGATGAAATCGAGGCTCAGGAGGATGCACAGGACGAGCTTTATGACAAAGTGTTTGAGCTTGAAGATGCTGTTTACGGCGAGGACGAGGATTATGATGATGGCTATTTTATGGAAGAATGCGACGAGGATGAAGAATTTACTGTAAAATGCCCTACTTGTAATGAAGAGTTTTTCATTTCCTACGAGGATTTGGAGGACGAGGCAGAGCTTAACTGCCCATACTGCAATCAGGAAATCGAGCTTGATTTAAGTTGCGACGGAGATTGTTCATGTTGCAGCGGTGATTGTGAATAATTTTATTAAATTAACGGCATGGGAGGCTTGCTTCCTTTGCCGTTTGTTTGTATGAGAGGTTTTATATGTTTATTTTGATAACGTCAATAATTGCGTTTGCTTTGGACCGTTTAAGCAAAGCGGCAGTCCTTGAATTTGCCTTTGGTCTGGATTTTCCTGACCCTGCAAAATTCGGTAACAGTGTGCCTGTAATTGAAGATGTGTTTCACCTTACATACCACGGTAATACGGGTATGGCTTTTGGTATGCTTGCAGGTAATAAAGCCTTGTTAATTGGTCTTTGTGCATTTATTCTGGCTTTAATATGCTTTGTTATATATAAATTAAAACCACAAAAGTGGGTTGAAAAAGTCAGCTTTGGAATGATTATAGGCGGTGCTATAGGGAATGTGTTCGATAGAATTTTTTATGGTTTTGTAATAGATTTTCTGGATTTTTGCATTATAAATTATCCTATATTCAATGTGGCGGATTGTTTTGTGGTTGTAGGGGCAATACTGCTTTGTTTATACATTGTATTTTTTGAAAAAAAGGAAGATGAAGTTGGAAAAAATTAATTATATTGCCAATGAAAATATCAGAATAGACAAGTTTATTGCGTCTCGTCTTGAGGGGGTTACTCGTTCACATATTCAAAAGCTTATTGACGATGGCAATGTTCTGGTAGATGATAAAATTGTAAAATCCAATTACAAACTAAAGGGTGGGCAGAATATTGAGGTTAATGTTCCCCAAGCTAAACAGCTTGACCTTAAGGCAGAGGATATAGAGCTTGATATTGTTTATGAAGATGAGCATCTGCTTGTTGTGAACAAGCCACAAAATATGGTTGTGCATCCTGCCGCAGGTAATTATGAGGGTACTTTGGTAAATGCTCTTATGCATCATTGTGGTGATTCCCTTTCAGGAATTAACGGTGTAATACGCCCCGGTATTGTACATCGTATTGACAAGGATACAAGCGGACTTTTGCTTGTTGCCAAGGATGATGCAACTCATTTGGGGCTTTCGGAACAGATTAAGGAGCATTCGCTGACAAGAAAGTATATAGCTATAGTTCACGGTAATTTTAAAAATGACGAGGGCACGGTTGATGCACCTATAGGCAGACATCCTACGGACAGAAAGAGGATGTGCATTACTGAAAAAAATTCTAAAAACGCAGTTACCCATTACAAGGTCTTAAAAAGGTTTACGGAATACACTTTGGTGGAATGTAAGCTTGAAACAGGACGCACCCACCAGATTCGTGTGCATATGGCTAGCCTTGGGCATCCTGTTATGGGGGATAAAACCTATGGCGTCAAAAAGGAAAAATACAATTTGAACGGTCAGCTTTTACACGCTAAAATTGTTGGATTTATACATCCTATAACCAAAGGATATATGGAGTTTGAAACTGAAATCCCTGAAAGATTTAAAAAGTTTTTAAACAAACCCGAAAGGGAATAAAAAAACGGCAGAATATCTGCCGTTTTTTATTTGATTAATTAGCCTTGATATATGCCTGAATATACAAGGTACATCATTGACTTTGTATAGAAATCTACCTGGTTTACACAGAAGAAGTCAAGTGCTGTAGCAAGGGATTGTGCCTCAACAAAAACCTCTGTTCCATAAACTATAGCGTCAACATTATTGTGTGTTTTTGCACCATTTACAATGTTGAGAACAATGTCTTTAATTTCATATTCTACAACGCCGTAATTTTTGTAATTTGTTTTAAGCTTTGTTTCCTTTGCTGCAATTATCTTGTCAGCAGGAACACTTACTGCAAGTGTAGATGTTGCACTGTTCCATGAATATGATATGCCAAGGCAATCTGCAAAAGCTCTGAATGGAACATAAATCTTTTTGTCCAAGGATGTTTCAATATAACAATCGTGTGAAGTAACAAGGCGGTTTCCGTTAAAGTTTACTGCATCGGCTGTAATTGATATTGTGCCGTGATATGCCTGGTTTGGATTGATTGTAACATTGTTGATTTCTGCAGTACCAGCTACAAAGTTTGTTGTATCTGTATCAATGAGTACTCTGCGGTTTGCATCATCCCATACTACATTGTACCCAAGGGCTCTTAAGTCTGTTGCAGGTATAACTGTTCTGCCGCCAAGGTTATAGCTTTCCATTTTTGTTCCATTAAAATATGTAACGATATCTGTTCGGTAGTAAGCACCTGCTGTTGCACCGATTTTACCTGATGAAGTATTAAATGTTGTGCCTGAAGCCGCACCATTGACGTCTGTAATGCTTAAGGTTCTTGCAGTAGGGTCCCAATATACGTTAAAGCCGTGGTATGAAAGTGATTCCGCAACAATCACCGTTTTACCGCCAATGTTGTAAGATTCCATAACCTTTCCTCTTACGTATGTCTGAATATCTGTATAGTAGTAGTTGCCTATTGTTACTGTGGCGGCATTTACACCCATACAAAGCATTGAAGTAATCATAATTATTATCAAGGTTATACTTATAAGTTTTTTAATCATATCAACCACATCCTTTTTATTAGTTTACTAAAGTATATCATATATCTTTTGAAATTACAATTACAAATATATGACATTTTATTCTAAAACCTGTACTTGTCCAATATATTTATAGTATGGGGTGAGAGTATGAAAAAATTGATTATTACATATCTGGGGGTTATTGCAGGGATAATTTTGATTTCCACCATATTTTCTGTAAATAGGCAGAAAAATGAGGTTTATACCCTTGAATTGCCCGAAAAAATAAATGTGTATTTTGCGGAAGAGAATCAGACCAGGGAGGTAAGCTTTGAAGAATATCTGGTATGCGTTGTAAGTGCAGAAATGCCTGCATCATTTCACCATGAGGCTATAAAGGCACAGGCGGTTGCCGCCAGAACTTACATATATAATAAGTATAAAAAATTTACGGAGAATCCCACCCTTGCTCCTGACGAGCATAAGGATGCTGTAGTTTGTACAAATTCAACCCATTGTTGTGCATATTACAGCAAGGAAAAGTTACTGGAACTGCACGGCAGGGAATGGATGGATGAATATTATGATAAATTGTGCAGTTGTGTAGAGGATACAAAGGGAGAGGTTATACTGTATGATGGGCAACCTATTGTTGCTTCCTTTCACGCGTCAAGCGGAGGATGCCGTACGGAAAACAGCGGAGATGTGTGGAGCACCGATTTGCCATATCTTATAAGTGTGGAAAGCCCCGGCGAGGACAAGCGAGAGGGATACAACACAAAAGTTACCATAAGTTGTGACGAATTTAAAAGTAAAATTAATTCAGAATATCCAGAGGCAGGACTTGGTGATGACAGGAATAAATGGATTGGGGACATTTCCTATACAGAAGGAAATTCCGTAAATCAGATAAAAATAGGGAATATATATCTTAAGGGTACGCAGGTGAGGAGTCTGTTTGGATTAAAATCAGCCTGCTTTGAGGTTAGTATGCTTGATGAAAAAATTACATTTAATGTACACGGTTCAGGACACGGTGTCGGTATGAGTCAGCACGGTGCAAATATTATGGCTGATAACGGCAGTGTATATACTGATATTTTAAAATGGTATTATACAGGTGTTGAGGTTAAAAAATAATGTATAAATATATCTCTTGTGGAAATAATATCCACAGGAGGTAGATGTTATGAGTAATAAGAATAGTTCGGTTGTAAAATTAATTGGAAATAAGATTTTTATAGCTTTATTGGTTTTTGCTATTGCAATTATTACAATTTCAGCTGTGTTTAACAGAAATGCAGATGACCTTGCACAAAGGGAACTGGGGTATGAGGATGAAGTTCCCGTAGTTTCTGAAACAGATGTCCATGAGCCTGAAAATATTGAGCCGTTGATTGAAGAAGCTGTTTCTGCAACTAACCAGGCTACGGCGGAGGAAGATATGGAGGAAGTGGAATATAATATGCCACTTACCGGTGAGTTACAGAAGGAATTTTCTGTTGATGAGCTTTTGTGGGATGACACAATGCAGGATTGGAGAACACACAATGGGATTGATATAGCGTCGGATGTTGGTGCAGAGGTGGATACCGCAGGTGCAGGGGTAGTAATAGATTCCTATGAAGATGCAACCTACGGATTTGTGGTAAAGGTACAGCATGCTGACGGGATTGTTACTATATACAAAAATTTGGAAAAAACAGTAGTAGAAAAGGATGATATACTGGATAAAGGACAGATGATAGGCACGGTAGGTAACAAGGGAGCATTTGAACTTGCACAGAAGCCCCATCTGCATTTTGAGGTAATCGCAGAGGATAAAAATATAAATCCACTGGATTTAATAAAATAAATATGGTAAAATTTTCACCTTTGTGTTATAATGTCACAGAGGTGATTTTTTTGAAGCCGGAATTTGAAAAATATATGAATTTATTATTGGAATGGAATGAAAAAATTAATCTTACTGCAATAACACAGCCTGAGGAAGTAAAGGTAAAGCATTTTGAGGACAGTCTCACCTGTCTTGAAAGCGGTTATATAAAAGACGGCGACAGTATTGTGGATGTGGGTACAGGAGCAGGCTTCCCGGGGCTGCCTATAAAAATTGAAAATAATACAGTAGAACTTACGCTGATGGACAGTCTTAACAAAAGGATAAATTTCTTAAAGGAAGTATCTTCTCAGTTGAAACTGGATACAAAGTGTATTCATATTCGTGCCGAGGAGGCAGGGAAAAATAAACTGTACAGAGGCAAATATGACGTTGCGGTAAGCCGTGCGGTTGCGCGACTGACGGTTTTGGCAGAATATTGCCTGCCCCTTGTAAAGAAGGGCGGATATATGCTTGCTATGAAGGGAAAGGATATTGAAGAAGAGCTTGATGAGGCAAAGCCTCTTATCAAATTGCTGGGCGGTCAGGTTAAGGAGGTACAGCTTCATACCTTATCTGATGAGGCAATAACCCATAGCATAGTTGTTATTGAAAAAATATCTGATACTAACCCTAAATATCCCCGTAACGGGAAAAAGGTTGGTACTTTATAAAACTTTGGTCCTGTTTTTTAAAAAAACTATTGACTTCTTTTTGATGTTGTGATATAGTAAAAGGGACCTCGTGAAAATAGGTCTTTTTTTGATGTGCCTTTTTACGGGTTTTATGCAGATAATAATTTGGAGGTTAATAATATGAGAGTAAAAATTACATTGGAATGCACAGAGTGCAAACAGAGAAACTATGACACAATGAAGAACAAAAAGAACGA
>JAZSKK010000096.1:0-4840 GCA_045534795.1 Clostridia bacterium
GAAGCAGGCTTCGGTGCAGACCTTGGTGCTGAAAAGTTTTTGGATATAAAGTGCAGATTCGCAGGCTTAAAGCCATCTGCAGTTGTATTGGTTGCAACCATTCGTGCCCTTAAAATGCATGGTGGTGTTGCAAAAACAGACCTTGGTGCTGAAAATCTTGAAGCTTTGGAAAAGGGTATGCCAAACCTTTTAAAACACCTTTCAAATATAACAGATGTTTACAAACTCCCCTGTGTGGTTGCAGTTAACAAGTTCCCTACCGATACAGATGCGGAAGTTGAACTTGTAAACAAAAAATGTAAGGAAGTTGGCGTAAACGTTGTTCTTTCAGATGTTTGGGCAAAAGGCGGCGAAGGCGGCATTGACCTTGCAAAGGAAGTTGTTGCACTTTGCGAAAAGGAAAATAATTTTACATTCTCCTACGATACAAACGACAGCATTGAAAACAAAATCGATGCAATCATCAAAAAAATATACGGCGGTGATGGAGTTGCATTTACACCTGCCGCCAAAAAGCAAATTGTAAAGCTTACAGAACTTGGGTACGACAAATTGCCCGTATGTATGGCAAAAACACAGTACAGCTTTTCCGATAACATGAAGCTTCTGGGTGCGCCCACAGGCTTTACGGTAACAGTACGAAACATTAAAATTTCCGCAGGTGCAGGCTTTATAGTAGCACTTACAGGTGATATTATGACAATGCCGGGTCTTCCGAAAATACCCGCCGCAGAAAAAATAGATGTTGACGAAAACGGCACAATAAGCGGTTTATTTTAATAATTTGTTACAAAACTTGACTTAAAACTGTAACTGTGATATAATATTCCCAGTTTCAGAAAGAGAGGACTAAAAAACATGGAATCAGACGTGGGCGATTGTAATAATTGTAACGCCGATTTATGTAATTTAATATTATACAGGGCATACCTGCGGAAGTACAATAATTTCCACAGGCGTGCCTTTTTGCGTTCAAAAAGATATTTGAGTTGATAATCATAGACGGTTAAGCAACAAATAAATTTAATAAATAATTAAAATATAATAACAAGGAGAGATAATTTTATTTATGGACAGTCATACGTTACAGATTATTATAATGGTAGTTTTGGTTATAATGTCTGCATATTTTTCCGCTACGGAAACAGCATTTACTTCAATTAACAAAACAAGGCTTAAAACACTTGCGGAAAAAGAAAACAAAAAAGCCGAACTTGTTCTTCATATATCGGAACAGTACGACAAGCTTATTTCAACTATACTTATAGGCAACAACATAGTTAACATTACCCTTGCATCTATGGGTACGGTATTGTTTATAGACCTTATGGAAAATGATGGTCTTGCAACAACTCTGTCAACAATTGTAATTACTATAATAGTACTTATATTTGGTGAATTTACACCAAAAAGCATTGCCAAGGATATGCCTGAGCAATTTGCAATGTTTGCTGCTCCTTTTATACGAGTGCTTATGGTTGTGCTTGCTCCTGTAAACTTTTTATTTTCATTACTTAAAAAGATGTTTGCAAAAATCCTTAAATCAGAAGAAAATGAAAAAATGTCTCAGGAAGAGCTTCTTATGTTTGTTGAAGAGGTTGAACAGGAAGGCACAATTGACGAGGACGAAGGCGACCTTATACGTAATGTAATTGAATTTACAGAAACAAAAGCCGAGGATATACTTACACATCGTGTTGACCTTGAGGCTATTCCTGTAGATGCGGATAAGGAAGAAATTTCAAGAAAATTTCAGCAGACACAATTTTCTCGTTTGCTTGTGTATGAAGAAAGCATTGACAACATTATAGGCTTTTTGCTCCAGAAGGATTTTTATACAGTTAGCGGTATCACAAAAGTCCCTGTTGAAAAGCTTGTAAAGCCTGTTATATTTACTCAAAAGTCTGAAATGATTAACGACCTTTTGAAAAAACTTCAGGTAAACAAATCACATATTGCCGTTGTACTTGATGAATACGGCGGTACATTGGGTATTGTTACAATGGAAGATATTTTGGAAGAACTTGTTGGAGAAATATGGGACGAACACGACGAGGTTGTAGAGGACTTTAAAAAGCTTAATGAAAATAAATACAGAGTTAATTGCTCTGTAAATGCAGAGGATTTTTACGAGTTCTTTGAAATAGAGTCTGATTCTGAAAGTATTTCACTTGGCGGATGGGTAATGGAACAGCTTGGCAAGGTGCCTGAAAAGGGCGATACATTTGAATACGACGAGCTTGCCATTACTGTCTTTGAAACAGATTCACGACGTGTAACGAAAATTGACGTTATATGTAAAAAACCGTTGACAACAACTTTATAGTATGTTAATATATACAGGAATAAACGATAGAGGTGCATTGCATCATCAGTAGCATCCGCCCAGGACTTTCGCAAAGTTATGACGGCTGTGAAAGGGATTCGGTGCCGAAGACAACCGAGGCGTAAGGTTGGTCTGGCAAACCAAAATAATATTTGTTTTGCTGTCGCATTTGCGGAGTGCTATCTTTTGATTTCAATTTATACTTATATTTTGTTAATCAATCTAAAGATAGCCTTTAAGGCTATCTTTTTTGTTGGATATTAGGAGGAGTTAAATTATGAAAAACACAGTATTTACAGGGGTAGCTACTGCAATAGTTACACCGCTTAATGAAAAGGGTATTGATTTTGAAAAATTTGCCAAACTTATTGAATGGCAAATTAAAGAGGGTATAAACGCCATAGTTGTTTGCGGAACAACAGGTGAAAGCTCTACTCTTACCGACGAGGAACACAGAGCTGCAATTAAATTTGCGGTAAACCAGGTGGCAGGCAGAGTTCCTGTAATTGCAGGTACCGGAAGTAACGATGCCGCATACGCAATAGACCTTACAAAATATGCCTGTGAAGCAGGTGCAGACGCTATGCTTGTTGTTACTCCATATTACAACAAAGCTACTCAAAATGGTTTGATTCAGCTTTTTACAGCTATTGCAGATGCAAGCACAAAGCCTGTAATTTTATACAATGTACCATCAAGAACAGGTGTTAATATTAATCCAGCTACATGCAAGGTTTTATCAGAGCATCCTAACATCTGTGCTATCAAAGAAGCCAGCGGTAATATTTCACAGGTTGCAGAGATTGCGGCACTTGTAGGTGATAAAATGGATATATATTCCGGAAATGATGACCAGATAGTTCCAATTATGTCATTGGGTGGAAAAGGTGTAATATCCGTACTTTCAAATGTAATGCCAAAAAAATCTGTTGAAATATGCGACAGCTTCTTTGCAGGGGATGTTAAAAAGAGCTGTGAGATACAGCTTGAACTTCTTCCTCTTATAAATGCATTGTTCTGTGAAGTTAACCCAATACCTGTAAAAGCTGCTATGTCAGCTATGGGTTGGTGTGAAAATTATGTAAGACTTCCTCTTACACCAATGGAAAAAAATAATGAGGAAAAGCTTTTGTCACTAATGAAGGAACAAAATTTAATTTAAAAGTAGGTATATAATATGATATGTAACAACATTTCCATAAGGGATAACAATCTTTTTTTTGCAGGAGTAAATACTACTGCCCTTGCAAAAAAATACGGTACTCCTCTTTATATTATGGACGAAGACAGAATCAGGGATAATTGCAGAGTATATGTTGATGCAATGAACAGATACTTTAAGGGTAATGCAAAACCGCTTTATGCAAGCAAAGCCGCATCCTTTAAAAGAATTTACGAAATTGTAAATGACGAAGGTATGGGTATTGATGTAGTGTCAACAGGTGAAATATACACCGCACTAAAGGCAGGTATGTCCCTTGAAAACGCATATTTTCACAGTAATAATAAAACTGACGAGGATGTTGATTTTGCAATCAAAAACGGCATAGGTTACTTTGTGGTTGATAATGCAGAGGAGCTTTCTGTAATTGATAAATATGCAAAAATACACAATGTTAAGCAAAAAATACTTTTAAGACTAACCCCTGGTATTGATACCCACACATACGAAGCAGTAAATACAGGTAAAGTGGATTCTAAATTCGGTACAGCAATAGAAACCGGTCAGGCAGAGATTATTACAAAGCATGCTCTTATGTTTAAAAATATCGACCTTGCAGGGTTTCATTGTCACATAGGTTCACAGGTTTTTGATTCCGACACCTTCTTCCGCGGTTCCGAAATTATGCTCAACTTTATTGCGGATATGAAGATAAAATTGGGCTATCAGGCACGTGAACTTAATCTTGGCGGCGGATATGGTGTAAGATATACGGAAAATGACCCTTACATCAATATTGACGAAAACATAAAAATGGTTGCAGAAACTGTTATAAAAAAATGTGAGGAGCTATATCTTCAAATACCAAAAATCCTTATGGAACCCGGCAGAAGTATAGTCGCCGATGCAGGTATGACTCTATATACTGTGGGTACTGTAAAGATGATTCCTGGTTATAAAAACTATGTGTCTATAGACGGCGGTATGACCGATAACCCAAGATATGCACTTTATGGCTCGGATTATACATTATTTGTTGCAAATAAAATTATGGAGGAAAAGAATTTTGAATGCTCCGTAGTAGGAAGATGTTGTGAAAGCGGAGATATAATACAGGAAAATGTAAAAATCCCCAAGCCTATACGCGGTGACATTATCGCAGTATGCACAACAGGAGCATATAACTATTCTATGGCTTCAAACTACAACCGCTTACCAAAACCGCCTGTTGTTATGATTAAAAACAAGCAGGATTATGTTGCAGTTAAAAGAGAAACATTAGATGATATTATTAAAAATGATATATAAACAAATAAAAAAACGGAATCATAAGGTTCCGTTTTAGACTATCG
>JAZSKK010000078.1:0-3399 GCA_045534795.1 Clostridia bacterium
TCCCGTGTAATAGAAAATATGCTACTAAGAAATGCCATCCCCTACCGGGTTTTAGGTGGTCTTCGGTTCTTTGACCGCAAGGAAATAAAGGACGTACTTGCATATATGAAGCTTATAAACAATCCAAATGATAACGTAAGCTTAAAAAGAGTAATAAACGAACCAAAACGAGGAATAGGTAAAAAAACCGTTGAGGATGCAGAGCTTTTGTCTGCACAGCAGAATATAAGTATGTTTCAGGTATGCGAAGAATCAACAGGTAAGCTGAAAACCTTTGCGGATATGATAAATGCAATCAAGGAAAAGGAACTTAGTATATCCCAAATGGTTGAGGAAATATTGGACAAAACAGGTTACCTTGAAGCTTTGATAAATGAAAATACTGTTGAAGCAACCACAAGAATTGAAAATATCAAGGAGCTTGTGACTGACGCAATGGAATATGAAAAATCCGAGGAAGATGAGCCTACATTGGCAGGATACCTTGAAAAAATTTCGTTGGTTGCAGATGTTGATAACTATGATGAAACACAGGATGTTGTTGTAATGATGACACTGCACAGTGCAAAGGGTCTGGAATTCCCTGTAGTGTTTATTGCAGGTATGGAGGACGGAATATTCCCGGGTTATCAATCTATAATTTCAAATGATGAGCTTGAGGAGGAACGCAGACTTTGCTATGTTGGTATAACAAGAGCAAAACAGATTCTGCATATATGCCACGCCTTTTCACGAAGTCTTTATGGGTCCACCTCTTACAACCAGCCATCAAGATTTTTGGCAGAAATACCTGCTGATTTAATTGACGGACATTTTGTGGTGAGTACCCCTGAACGCGACAAAGTATTTGATAAACCCACTGTAGAGCATAGCTCTGTAAATTTGAGCAATCAGGCCAAAGCTTCCCCCAAATTTGATTTTGGTGTAGGTGACAGAGTAAAGCATTTTAAATTTGGTGAAGGTACAATACTTAAGGCAACACCTGTGGGTAACGATATACACCTTGAAGTTATGTTTGACACAGCAGGTACTAAAAACCTTATGGCGGCATACGCCAAGCTTAAAAAAATATAGGAGAACAGTATGGAAAGCTATACGGACTTTGCATATATATATGACAAATTAATAGACCAGGATTATGAAAAATGGGCAGATTATATTGAGCAGATATTCCGCATAAACAAAAAAAGCCCTGAACTTGTACTTGACCTTGGATGTGGTACAGGCAGTATTACAAATATACTTGCTAAACGTGGATATGATATGATAGGTGTGGATTTATCCCCTGATATGCTTAACGTGGCAAGGGAAAAGGCTGCAAAACATCAGCTTGATGTGTTGTATCTGTGTCAGGACATACGTCAATTTGAACTTTACGGCACAGTCGATGCCATAATATGTACCCTTGATGTACTGAATTACATAACAGAGCCAAAGGAACTTGACAAGGTGTTTGCATTAGTAAAAAACTACCTGAATCCTGACGGCATATTTATATTTGACATCAATACGGAACACAAACTAAAAAGCACTCTTGGTAACAACACATTTATCAATGAGGAGGAAGGCATATTCTACACTTGGGAAAATGAATATGCTGATGGTATAAGTAATCAATACCTTACTTTTTTTGCAGAATGTGAAAATGGTATGTACCAAAGATTTGACGAAACACATATCCAAAGAGCATATACTATTGATGAGATAACCAAATTATTAAATAACAACAATATGAGTTTTGAGGCTGAATACAAGCTGTTCACCTTTGAAAAAGCTGATAAAAACTGCGAAAAAACGGTTATTGTGTCGAAATGTTTATGTTGACAAAAATGGCAAAAAATGATATACTTACCTCATAATCCAAAGGGATTATTGAACAATTTTTAGGAGGCAAAATAATGCAAAAAGGTAAGGTAAAATGGTTTAACGCTGAGAAAGGATATGGCTTTATTGAAAGTGAAGATGGTACAGACGTATTTGTTCACTTCACAGCAATCAACATGGATGGCTACAAATCACTTGAAGAAGGTGCTGAAGTATCATTCGAAGTAGTTGAAGGTGCTAAAGGTCCACAGGCAAGCAATGTAACCAAAAACTAATTCAATTAATTTGTGAGCTTTAATATATATTTATTATAGGGTACATTTTAAGAGAAAAATTACACTCCGTAATTCTACGGAGTGTTTTTTTGCGCAATTTACACGAGTTTTACATTATATTTTTCAAACCAATAATCAAATTGTACCAGCCACGCCACAAGCTGAGGTTTGTTCATTAGCTGCCCAAACCAGGTAACGCTGTCGGAATTCATAAGCTCGTTATATGCCTTTATATTCAATATATCGTGTAAAACACCTTTTTTCATCCTGTTTCCAAGCATTTCTGCCACACACTCAAGATATTTTGGGTTGTGGGTAATAGGGTATGGGCTCTTTTTACGGTGCAGTATTTTTTCAGGCAAGTATTCACTCATTGCATTACGAAGCAACGCCTTTTCAGTTTGATTTTCAAACTTTATACTCCACGGCACGTTATAAACATATTCTATAATACGATGGTCTGCAAAGGGCACGCGTACCTCAAGCCCATAAGCCATACTCATACGGTCTTTACGCTCCAGCAAGGACGTCATAAAATATGAAGTAGAAAGCACTGTGGCTATACGTGCCGTCTTCATATCCTCCGTATCTGTATCAAGCATCGGAACATTTGAAACAGTATCCTTATAAACCTGAGAAATATATTCATATCCCCGCTTTGGGTGTGCTACTTTTTCATCAAATAAGCCTACTCTTACCATAGGGTGATGTATCCACGGAAAAAAGTCTTTTTCAAGCATCTCTGTACGATAAAACCATGGATAACCGCCAAAAATCTCATCGGAACATTCCCCCGACAATGCAACCGTGTGCCTTTTCTTAATCTCTCCACAAAAGAACAAAAGCGATGAATCCACATCTGCCTGCCCCGGAATGTCCCTGTATTCAACAGCAGGGAACAAATTTGCCGCAACAGATATTGTAGGGGCGGTAAGTACCGTGTGGTTTGTACCGAGATAATCTGCAGTATATACCGCAAATTCATCATCCCCCTGTGGCTGAAATATAGATTGCCTGAAGTTTCTTTTATTATCCTCATATTCAAATGAATAAGAAGACAGTAATTTTCCATCCTCTTTATATTTTTTTGATGCCACAGAAGTTATAACAGAAGAATCCAACCCACCTGACAGGAATGTGCAAAGGGGAACATCACTTAAAAGCTGGCGTTTTATTGCATCCTCCATAAGCCACCTTGTATGCGAAATTGCCTCTTCTGGCGATTCGTTAAATTCCTTTGCTTCAAGCCCCCAATATTCCCATATTTTCAGTCCATCCTGGTCAAACACTCCGCATTCTG
>JAZSKK010000105.1:0-12423 GCA_045534795.1 Clostridia bacterium
CATTAACCTCTATGTTATATCCCAATGCTTTAAGACGTTCCTTTACAGCATATACATCATCACCTGTTGTGCCTACGTTTAAAACCCTTGTAATCTGATAAGGTGTAACTGTGCTCATATCAAAAGCCGCAGTTTTATTAACCACGCTATAGTCAGGCTTTAAACCTACCTTATTAATAGGTGTATGGCTTGGTGTAAAATATTCCGCAACTGTCATCCAAAGATAATGATTACTCCTTACCTGTGTATCTACCTGCATAGAACCTTTTCCAAAGGATGTCTGCCCCACAAGTACGCCTGTGCCATAATCACGCAAAGCACTTGCAACCAATTCCGATGCAGAGGCACTGTATTGGTTTATCAAAACGACAGCTTTAAATTTGTAGTCCGTTTTCTTTGCCCAGTAATAATAATTCATATTATTTTCGTTATGTTCCTCTTCGACTACCAATTCTCCGTCAGGAATAAAATAGCTTGCTATATTAATAGCGGCATCCAAAAATCCACCCACGTTATTTCTTAAATCCAGAATTATTTTTTTAACACCCATCTCGCCAAATTCGGTCATTACTGTCTTAAACGCCTCTGCGGCGTTAGCATTAAATGCACTAAGCTTTACATAACCGATATTTGTTCCCTCTATTATTTTATATGTAACAGGGTTGATTTTAATTACTGACCTTTGGATTGTGTATGTATATTCAACGCCGTTTCTTAGTACTGTAATGTCAACATTTGTGCCATCCTCACCCTTGATAAGTGAAGCAACCTTGTCAAGACCGTAGCCTTCTACTATTTCACCATTAACTGCTACTACAATATCGCCAATCTGCAAGCCTGAACCCTCTGCAGGTGAGCCTTCGATAGCTTCACCAAGGATAACCTTATTTTCATCATAAAACACGTTAATGCCTATACCAACATATACGCCTGAAACATCAGTGTATCTTTCCATATATTCTTCTTCCGTATAGAACATAGAATTTTCATCAAGTGCATTGAATGCACCCTTTCCAAATTCACCCAAAAGTTCAGGATGGTCGGTAAGTATCTGACTTACTGCGGCGGACAAAAGCTCCTCCTTGGTTACGTCGTACTTATATTGTTCTATAATATAATCCAATAGATTATCATAATATTTTGAAACCTTTTCACCATCAGTTGTATCAAGCGGGTTTAAAATCAACCCCGCTGCGTTTACATTAATGGTAGAAAACATCATAATCACACACAATACAGCAACAAATATTCTCTTTAGTTTCATATTTAATACCTCCGGTTAATCCGATATTCCCCTGATAATTATGTTACCCCCATAATTATCAGCAAAAACATATATGTATTTATCGAGATTTTTCATTATAAATTCCTCGTTCACATTTATTAGTGACACATCAAAGGAATAAAATTCGTTTTTACTTTCCTTAAGCCAAAGGTTATATTCCTTCCTGTAAACCTCTGTTACAACAAGTTCGTCCCCTTCTATCCAATACATCTTTAATTTATACAACGACGGTTGTTTTACATCCGCAGCCTTCCACACAAAGATTGCTACGTTATCCTTATTCACCACGCAGGTATAAATATCAGTATAGTTAAGCTCTGTATCCGTAATAAGCATTGTATCGTCATTAAAAACAATGTTTTTATTACGCACTAAATCCACCTGTCTGCCTGAAACAAACCGATAATTATCATCATTAATATATTTTTTTATAAGACCGTTTGTCAATGGTGTATAGTCCGTACCCGCCTCATCAACAAGACCGTCACGCGCTATAATAACACAGTTGTTTATTGCCGCAGATATAAGAGCAGGATTTTTTATACTTCTTCTGTTTTGTAATTTGTTAATCCCTGACGTGTCATCAGTTATTTCTATCTTAAAACAGTCCATAACTCTTTTGGTCATATCCCCAAGGCTTGCACCGCTGACAGGTGTATTCAGAACACACATGCAAACAGTCAGAATACAAATTATTTTTTTCATATAATCCTCATTATTTACATTTTTTCAGGTGCTTCAACCTTTAAAAGCTCAAGCACGTTTGCAAGTGCAATTCTTGCACAGTCAATAAGCTTTAATCTTGCATGCAACAACTCTTCATTCTCAATATTAACGTGACATTCATTGTAGAATGAGTGGAATGCATTTGCAAGTTCGATAGAATATCTTGTAAGTTTTGAAGGTTCTAAAGTTTCAGCAGAAGCCTTGATTTCATCAGGAAGCTCCGCAATTTGCCTTAACAGATTAAATTCTTCATCCTTAACAAGAACATTACTGTTAATTTCCGATGCCTTTTTGACATCTTTTCCTGATTCTGCAAGAAGTCTTATGATACTGCAAATTCTTGCATGGGCATATTGAACGTAGAAAACAGGGTTGTTGTTAGACTGTTCCACCGCCAAATCAAGGTCAAAATCAAAATGACTGCCTGCATTTCTCATATTAAAGAAGAAGCGTGCCGCGTCTATACCAATTTCCTCAAGCAAATCATCCAGGGTTATAGCCTTACCTGTACGTTTGGACATCCTTGCAACCTCGCCCCCACGCATAAGACGTACAAGCTGCATCAAAACTACCTCAAGCTTTTCGGAATCAACACCTGCTGCCTCCATTGCATACTTCATTCTTGCAACGTGACCGTGATGGTCCGCACCCCATACATCTATTACCCTGTCAAAACCTCTTGTAATAAATTTGTTTCTGTGATACGCAATATCCGCCGCAAAATATGTTGGAATACCGTTTGCACGTACCAATACATCGTCCTTTTCTTCATCGTCGGCAGATTTTAACCATATTGCACCGTCTTTTTCATAAGTGTAGCCCTTTTCCTTAAGAATTTCCACCGTCTTCATAACCTCACCGCTTTTATGAAGCTCACTTTCCTTAAACCACACATCATAATTAACCCTGTAATCACCCAAGGTCTTTTTCATAAGTTCAACGTTTTTATTAAGTGAATAGTCAACCAATGCCGCCTTACGTTCATCACTTTCGGCATTTACAAATTTATCACCGTTTGTTTCAATAAATTCCTTGGCGCGTTGTGTAATATCCACCCCCTGATACCATTCTTCATCAAAAGGTACATCTATACCGCATTGTTGCAAATATCTTGCCTCCAATGAGCAAGCAAATTTATCTACCTGATTACCTGCATCATTAAGATAAAATTCACGGGTTACGTCATAGCCTGCAAAATCAAGGACAGCCGCCATAGAATCACCCAAAGCACCACCTCTTGCATTACCCATATGCATAGGTCCTGTAGGGTTTGCACTTATAAATTCCACCATAACCTTTTTACCCTTGCCGTAATCAATGCTGCCGTATCTGTTACCCATTTTTTCAACATTATCCATTACGTCATAAAGCCAGTTTTTATTAAGATAAAAGTTAATAAAGCCAGGACCTGCAACCTCTACCCTGTCAATATAAGTACCATCGCACTGCATTTTGGAAATCAAATCTTCCGCAACCATACGAGGTGCTTTTTTTGCAATTTTAGTAAGCAGCATAGCTGCATTTGTTGAAAAATCACCGTTAGCTTTTTCCCTTGGTGTTTCAACTGAATAATCAACCGCTTCATATCCGCAGTCTGCAATAGCTTTATTTACAAGATTAGTTATTTGTTCTCTTACAACTTCCTTAATATTCATAATTTAATGACACTCCCTTATCTGCATTCGAAAATCATTGTTTCCGACCAAATTATTGTCCACATCTATACTGTAATCGGCGTATATTTCACCGCCGTTATCGTCAAGTTCAACTGTAACATTTCTCGCCCACACACCTACTGAAATAGCTCCGTACATTGTGTCGTAGCAACATATATGGTGCTGTCCCTTTTCAAAAATAAGCTGTGTGTTATTTGTACCAAACCGCATCATTGTAACCTTTTTACCCTGTACCTTTACGGTTGTGGTGGTACCATCCATACCCGTAAGCTGTGATTCCTTGTAAGTTATATAATAAGAGTCGCCTTTTTTGTACATACTGCCTTCGGTTATAAGCTCTATTTTATCTTTTTCGCCATCATTTTCCTGTGTTCCCACAAGAGATATAATTACATCCTTTTTCATATATTTTCCTCCGTGAAATTAACAGGTATATAACCAAAGGGAATGTGACAGAACTATATTAAAATATATAGTCCTGTCACACTAACTGCTGATTAAATTCTGTTAGTGTATTTGCCGTTTATTAAATCAATGGACTTGGTCTTTGGATAAAGTGCAAAATATTACCTTCAGGGTCTCTGAAGAAAAATGTCCCAATACCTTTGTCAGAAATTTTTAGCGGAGTAACCACTTCAGCACCTGCAGCCAAAACCTTTTCTGTCATTTCTTCAATATTGTCTGTTGTAAGAGCAATGTGTCTGATACCACTTTCTGTTGTAGTTGTGCTTCTTGGTTCTGTATCACCAACACAAATTTCAATCATACTCTTGTCCGGTGCTGCTACAAAGTATGTACCCTTACCGTTATCATATACTATTTCAAAGTCAAATGTTTTGCAGTACCAGTCAGCCAAAGCCTTAGTATCTTTTGCAAAAACGCCTATATGTTCAATCCCTTTTACCATTTTACATTACCTCCATTATGATAATAATACTTCAAATTACATTGTAACAGATTTTTCAAAATATTTCAACATAAATATTAAGGAAATTTAAATTCCGTCTATTGTCTGCAACAATCCTCTGCATCCTCTTACAACATCTCTGTAAGTATCTTCAAAATTACCTGTGTACCATGGGTCTGCCACATCGCTGTCCACCCCTGCAAATTGCAAAAGCTTGTGGACCTTTTCTTCAGGGTCATCACCTATAATACGCAAAGTATTGCGTACATTTGCACTGTCCATACATATAAGATAATCATATTTGTCATAATCCGACCTTTCAAGATGCACCGCACGCTTGCCCTTGCATGATATTCCAAGTCTGTCCAAAACACCCTTTGTACCGTGGTGAACGGAATTGCCTATTTCCTCATAGCTTGTTGCCGAGGACGCTATACAAAACTCACTTCCTCTGCCCTGCTTTTCAACCATATCCCTGAATATAAATTCCGCCATAGGACTGCGACATATATTACCATGACATATAAACATAATTTTTATCATATTTTCACCTCAATTATATAATATCATATAATTTTACAAAATTCAATTTGTATGTTATTATATATCAGAGGTGATAATTTTGAAAACGGTTTTGGTTGCCTTTAATGCCAGATTTTCACACTCATCATTGGCATTAAGATATATAAGGACATATAACAAGGAAAAAAATATCGAAATTGCAGAATACACCATAAATGACCGCATAAGTCACTCATACGCATCATTACTGAAAAAAGATGCGGACATATACTGCTTTTCCGTATATATATGGAATATTGAAATAACCTTAAAGATTGCAGAGATGCTAAAAAAAGCAAAACCCAATGCAATAATAGTATTTGGTGGTCCTGAATGCAGCCATTCATCACGTGAGCTTTTTAAAAAGCACAGTTTTATAGACTACATAATACGAGGCGAGGGCGAAGTTGTATTAGGTATGCTCATTGATGCACTGGAAAATAACAAAGTCATAGATGTAAAGGGTGTTGCAACAAGGGATAACAATTCCAACATAGCTGATTGTGTAAATATTGAAGAAATAAACTTTCCGTATTACAAGGATGATTTTAAAGAACTTAAAAACAGGATAGTTTATTTTGAAACCTCAAGAGGTTGTCCGTTCAGATGTTCATACTGCCTTTCCTCCATTGAAAAGGGAATAAGATATTTTCCTATGGAATATGTAAAAAAAGGGTTTGACACATTTTTTGAAAACAAAGTCCCTCTTGTTAAATTAATAGACAGAACATTTAACTCAAATTCACAACGTGCAATAGAGATTATAAAATACATTATAGAAAATTCAGAATGCACAAAGGTTCATTTTGAAATTGACCCTAACATACTAACCGATGAGCTTATAGAAATACTTTCAACCGCACCAAAGGATTTGTTTCAGCTTGAAATGGGCATACAATCTGCAAACCCTGAAACATTAAATGCAGTAAACCGCAATAGCGATTTAAAAAAAGTATGCGAAAACATAAGAAAGCTTAAAAGGGCAGACAATATGCACATACACCTTGACCTAATAGCAGGGTTGCCCTACGAGGATTATGCGTCATTTGCAAAATCATTTAATTATGTATATTCCTTAAATCCCGATATGTTACAGTTAGGCTTTTTAAAGGTTTTACACGGTACGCCAATAAAGGAAAATACGGACATTGTATATGCCGGCTTCTCTCCCTATGAGGTAATATCAACAAAGTGGATAAATGCAGATGAAATATGCAGATTAAAGCTTATTGACCAGGCCGTAGATACTATAAACAACAGCGGTGCATTTACACGCACACTAAAAAAGCTTATATCAGATAATGCCTTTAGGGTGTTTGAAAAAATATCAATCATATTTGATACTAACAAAACCTTAAGCAGATTTGATATTTATGAAGAACTGTACAATATGTTTGGCAATTGTATTTACGATGAATTGTGCCTTGACTTTTTAGAAAACAGCAAAAACAGACCAATGCCAAAATTTGCAGACATTCATTATCCGCCAAAATTCAAAAAAATATGCGGAGCAATTTTAGAAGAGCTTAATCTGTCCTTTGAAAGCATACGCTTTGAACCAATAGGCGACAAAGTTTATATGATGGATTATAAAAACAATGAACTTAAAGACATAACAGAAAAATACAAAACCGTCGTTTTATAACGACGGTTTTATTTTTGTAAGTATAAACGGATATAAGGCAACACACCAGAATATCAGAATAAAATTTTCCAGATACATCATAGGGTATGTGTCGGGGAAGAATGTTTTTGTCAGTATTTTTATAAACAACAGCAAAACTATACCCACAATAGTTTTAACAAAATTAAACCATTTACTACCTGTTGATACATATTTCACATAGCGTCTTTCCAAAAACCAGCCTGTTATAAACCCACCTATTGCACCTGCTATTTTAACACAGTCATAGGCATATTCAGGTAAATGATATGACGGATAAGACTTTGTCAATGCATACACAACCATAAGTAAGGAAAGTACAAAACCTATAACAAAAGTAAGCAAATCATACTTTTCGCATATTTTATAAATCATTTCCGTTGCCAAAATTATCAAAATACCTATTATAAATGAAACTAAAACATCCCAAGGGGTATGTACCCTGAAATACAGACGTGACACTCCCACCATTACAGCACACAAAATACATATAACCTTAAATAATGTCCCTCCAAACCTTTTTGCAAGGCATCCGAAAACAGTAACTCCACTTTGGGTATGACCGCTTGGAAAGGAATATCCCGTAGCGGTTTCAAGAGCATAGGGCGACGGATTAAGCCTGCTATCCAACACCCAAGGCCTTTTTACACAAAATATAATCTTCAAAATCTGATTTATTCCCATTCCGAAGCAAAAGGCAAAGCCCGTCTTGTGTGCAAATACTTTATCACCGCACCATGCAAGATAACAAAATATAACCATTATAAAATATTGTTCACCCATAAGGGTAAACATTTTGAATATTGTGTCCAGGGTATTATTACCTATATTTTGAAACCATAACAAAAGCTCCATCAAATCACCAACCATATTAGTTTATGGAATATATTTTACTACAAAATCTATGCCATTTCAAGTGCTGTAACCAAAAGTCCTATGTTATCCTCATAAATTTCATCAAACTGTTCCAAGGGCAGAGGATTTTCCCCTATACCTGCCTCTATCGTGTAGCCTGGTCTGTTAAACGCCTGTATAAACCAATCCTTGTAGCCTGCGAATGATGGCTCTGCAGGTGCAATGGAAAGTGTATATCCTGACGCTTCCTCCAAAGCCTTTCCGATAACGTAGGATTTTTTTGGCAAATAGTCAAGGTACTTCCAATAAATCACCTTGCCCTGAGTATGATATGACAAGGTAAGTGTAAATTGATGCTGAATTGTAAAATTGTACACCGCAAGGCTTTCAGGCTCGGAAAGTGGCTCAGTACCAACAAAATCCCTTGGTGCAGGGGACACAAAGCCAAGGTTATATTTAATTTCTTTAGCCCTGTTCCAGTTAGCGGGGTAATTAAGATTAAGGTCAACCCCTGCCACATTAGCCTTCCAACCATCAGGAAATGGTATTTCAGGATAATTACCACTAATATCAAGTACATTGTTATAATATTCCCCTGCAGGCAGACCACCGTTTACAACATCCATTCCGTCAGGGTTAACACAGGCTACTATATAAAGAGTTTTGCTGTCATATAATTCCTTTGCAGACCTGTCTGCAATGTTTTCACCATTTTCGTACGCCTTTGCATATTGCTCTGCAAACTTTAAAAGCAAAGGTGTGGTTATCCATTCATTTGCGTGATGCTCTGCATTATAAAACACCTCTGTAGGACCTGTTCCTATTTTAAGATAATATAAATCCTTGCCCATAATACTTTTCCCTATACTACCACTTTCCACAAAGGGATACCTTGCAGCAATTCCCCTTACTATGTACGAAACAAGCTCCCATACATATCTTATGTTTATAGGCACAATATCAAAGTCAAAAAAATCCTTATTCCCCTCCTCATTTGTTGTGTATCCTAACAAATATGGTTCAAGTAATTCCCACGTTCTTTGTCCCACTATTCCGTCAGCATTCAGGTTATTAGCCTGTTGAAACTCCTTAACCGTCTGTTCCAAAGCCTCATCAAAGCTACCGTCTGTTTCCGTATTATAACCTGCCCTTTGCAAGGCTAATTGCAGCATCTCTACCAAAGGACCTATTTCTCCCAACCTTAATGTTATCATCAAATCACCTCTGTATATTTGATGAAAACAATCAAAAGATTATGTGTAAATTAAATTTTATTATCGCCACTTATATAGATTTCTTCTACCTCTAACTGTATGTCCTTAGTTCTTTCAATGATTTTTTGAAGCTCCTCCTGTATATTTGTAAGTTCATTAAATAATTTTGTGTACATTTCTGTAGTTACTTCCATTTTTATACCTCCTAATAAATTTATTTTGCACTTATATAAGTGCAATTATATCATAAAATAATTATATAATCAAGAAAAATACACTTATTTAGGTGCAAAGGTTGATTTTATGAATATAAATTACGAAAAACAAATTGGCTTAAATATCAAAAACTTAAGAATAAAAAACAAATTAACTCAAGAACAGTTGGCTGCAAAGCTTCAGGTTTCAGGTTGCGACATTACCAGAAGTGCACTTGCTAAAATCGAAGTTGGACAACGCCATATTTATCCTGACGAAATAAAAACTTTGAAAGAGATATTGAATGTAAAATATGAGGATATATTTATATGAGGAACAGTAGTGTGGAAACACACTACTGTTATTTTTTATCCCAAAACATTCGACTGTTTTTAACTAAATTACTATTCTTTTGTCTCCGACGGGGTACTTTGGCATCGCCAAAAGTAACCAAAAAGCGACCGCCGGCGTGTTCTTCTCGTGGGAAACTTTGATTTATGTATTTAAGTTATAATTGAATAACTACAGTTGTAATTAAGTCCGGTCGTAGATATGACAATTAGAAACAGTCTGCGAAACCGCAGTATATTTTGGTGTAAATCGGCACGCATCCGTTTTCCGCTGCTGAGCGTGCCGATTTAGCGGATTTGAGCAAAGGGTTGCGAATAGAAGCGGCGCCAAAATTACAAGGTAAGCAGTTACTATTTCTTTTGAATATCTCCGACCGAGAGTTTTTGGGTACTTTTGTCGGAACAAAAGTACCTCGTCGAAGATAAGAAAGCGGTAATTTCCTATAAGATAAAAAAGAACAGTAACTAAATTTATTACTGTTCTAAACCCTATTTTACCTTGCATCAATCCTCTTAAGCCACTTGCCGCTTTTTAATCTGAAAATACACCAAAAGCACTTTATAACCTGGTCAATATTCAATAGAGTGTATATCCAGAATGATGACCAATGTAACACCAATCCCGCCAAAGCACCCAAAGGAACTGAAGCAACCCATAAAAACAGAATATCGCCCATCATCAAAAACTTTGTATCTCCTCCTGCGCGCAATACACCCTTTGTAAGTATAGAGCTTACAGAACGGAATATTATAATAAATATTATTGCGTTCATAAGCTGGTCAGCTATAAGCTTTGCATCCTGTGAAACCTGATAATAATTAATTATAGGTTTTTTAAGGATAAGTATAATAAGCGCGGCTATAATTCCCACTAAAAAGCCTATTATTGTGAATATATAACCCTGTATGTGAGCTTTTTTATAATCACCCTCACCCATAGTATGTCCTGTTATAATACCGCTGGCATTACCGATACCAACGGTCAGGATACTGCTTAACTGCTGAACTACCATTGTTACAGAATTTGCTGCTACAAATGCCTGACCAATACGTCCCATAACCATTGCAACCGCGTTGTTACCCAACCCAAGCAAACCGTCACTTACCAAAACAGGAATGCTTATACGGATATATTCACCAAACATATCCTTACACTTCATCTTAAGGTCGCATAACCTGTAACCTATACGTTCATCTACAAAAAACAGATATCCACACACAAAGCATATTTCAAAAATTCTGGCAATAAGAGTACTAAGTGCCGCACCTGCAATTTCCATACGCGGTGCACCAAGATTACCAAAAATAAATACCCAGTTGAAAAATACATTAATAAAAAATGCGCTTAACGAACATATCAAAGGTATTTTAACCTGCCCTATACTCCTTAAAATAACCGTAGTGGTAAGGGCAAAGCCCATACAAAAGTATGTGGGTATCATCCACCGCAGATATACAGCACCATAGCGTATAATCTCCTTATCAGATGTATATATTCTCATAATACCTTCCGGAAATAAAATTGTAGCAACAGTAAATATTACCGCAAAGCAGAAGCAAACCCTTAACATAATAGTTAATGCTTTTTTTAGCGAATTAAACTCCTGCATTCCCCAAAATCTTGACGTAAGCACAGATGCACCCATCCCTATACCCATACAGCAAATCATAAAAATATTTATAAACTGACTTGCAAGTGATGAAGCGGAAAGCTGTGCATCCCCCATACTGGAAAGCATTACAGTATCCACAAGGTTTATACCCACAGTTATAAGGGACTGTGCAGAAATAGGTATAGCTATCTTAAACATCTGTTTATATAAACTTTTTGTTCCTATGTACTCTTTAATAGTTGCGTTCAAAATTTAACCCTTCTTTGCCATTATTTCACTAATTCCCCCACACCATTGGCAATAAACTTAGGCCTGTAAGGAAATTTATCAATATCTTCAACAGAAGTAACACCGCTTAAAACAAGCACTGTATCAACATTTGATTCAATACCCGCAATAATATCGGTATCCATTCTATCACCTATAAATGCAATTTCATTACTGTGACAATCCAGTTTTCTCATACCGTGTCTTAACATAAGAGGATTGGGTTTACCAACAAAATATGCCTTTTTACCTGTCGCAATCTCGATAGGTGAAATAAGCGCCCCTGTTGCAGGCACAATTCCTCTTTCTGTCGGACCTGTCACGTCAGGGTTTGTACCAATAAGCTTTGCCCCTTTATTTACAAGCTCCACAGCCTTTTCTATTTTTTCAAAGCTGTATGTTCTTGTTTCAGCCACAACAACATAATCAGGGTTAACATCATTCATATAAATATTGCGGTCATAAAGCGCCTTTGTTAAAGCAGCTTCCCCAATAACGTAAGCGGTACAACCGGGATTTTGACTATGCAAAAATTCAGCTGTTGCCATAGCACTTGTATAAAAATGGTCAGCAGAAACACTAAGCCCCATTCTTTCAAGCTTCATACTAAGTTCGTGAGGTGTTTTTTCAGGACTGTTTGTAAGAAATACAAATTTTTTATTGTTACCTATCATCCAGTTAACAAATTCCAAAACACCGTCCAATATTTTGTTACCATGATATATAACACCGTCCATATCACATATAAAACCATCTTTATTTAAAACTTCCTTTATCATAGCAAAACCTCCCTTTTATAGGAATTTTACCACATTTTAAAGTATATTGTCAAATTAATCACTATTAGAATAAAAACAGAGTATGGCAAAATATACTTTTTGCCATACTCTGTTTTGTATTAAAATAATATTATCAAAAATTGCGATACCAAAACTACTGCAATAAGTGCAATAGGATAAGTAGCTGCATAAGCTGCTGCAACATCCTCTGTCTTAGCAACACCAATAAGTGTACCTAAAGCAGGAGTACTTGTCATACCACCTGTAATAGAACCAAGGCTGTTAAGAAGGCTAAGCTTCAAAACATATTTAGCAAACCAATAACCCAAAAT
>JAZSKK010000226.1:0-4214 GCA_045534795.1 Clostridia bacterium
GAAGGACTTGCAGTAAGTTTATCAACAGGCCAAAATCTTCTTACTCGGGAATCACCAGATTGAGAAGTAAAAGTCTCACCCTCATAGTAACCTTCCTGAGCTGATGAAGTACCATTTGTACCACTAACACCATACCTACGACCAATTTCTTCTCCTTCAACTTCGGTAAATGACTTATTACCTTTTATAAGCTTACCGTCCCAGTTGTAGATTGTATATACATCTGTATCCGTATCGCTTGCAATGGCTACAGGAATATTAACCATGGTAATCATCATTGCAAGTACTAAAAAAGTTGATATAATTTTTTTCATGCTAATACCCCCTTATCTCTTAATAACTATTGCACGTACTTCAGTCAAGTTATAAAGTGACATATATACCATGTCGCTAACCTGAATATCGTTTAAAGTACCAACACTTGCTTCATCACCATCAATAATAAATACAGGTGCAGGATTTCTTCTTAACAATTCTGCAGTACGTTCAACGCTATCTGCTCCAACATAACCAAGGTCTACCAAATTTACTCTACGTACACGGTTGTTGGAAATTTTATTATGCTGAACATTCTTTACTTCACCATATATATAATCATCGGTGAATGATTGATAATATTTATTGTTTTTCTGAAGTATTTGTACTGTGTTTATCTGGTCAAAACCATCAAGAGTATACATTATAACGTCATTTCTCTCGATATTTCTGATAGCTGACTGGTCAGCACGTGATTCTGCAACAATAAATTTCTGTTCTTTTCCATCTGTAAGCATTTTTACAACCTTGCACTCTTCAGTCTTATCTGTTGAAAGAGCTGTGGATACAGATAGTACCAAGCCTACATCAGATGTATCAAGTACAGGAATTGAACCTTCAGAGTTCATAACACGCTGAATAACCAAAATCTCAGCTACTGAATCAACTTCATTAATTTCATAACCGTTTGATTCATATTCCAAACCATTTGTAAGTTCTATAAATACTTTAAGGTCATCATCTGAAACTTTTGATTTTGGTTGTTCTGAATATAGAGGAACACAGAATGCCAATGTGTAATCCTTCTGTATACCAAATGGAGTACCTCTACTTCCACCAAACAACAGTTCAGTACCATTATACTTTTTCTTACTTAATGAAACACATCCACCTGCTGATTCAGACGCCTGTATTGCAACATCATCAGCACCCTCTAAAGTATTGATTCTTGCAATTTTGCCATTTTCGTTAAGGTAATATGAAATTGGTTTGTCAAGAACTTCAGCAAAAACTTTTGAAGCATCTGTTTTTAAACCGTTATAAATAATCTTAGATTCTGCATAATGTACAACAACATCCTTGTTTCTTACGAACAATGCGTTTGATGTTGATGCCTCACCACTAAGTTCGTCTACTGCACCCTCAACCTTTTTGATTGAGATATATTCAGGAAGAAGAAGTTTTACTTTAATTTCTCCGCTTATATCATTACCTGTGCTGTAGTTATATACATAAGCATAGTTGTTTTCAAGTTTTTCTTCTTCATAATCTACAAGCACGCCCATAAAGTTAAGGTAACCTGTAACTTTAATACCAAGCTCAACGTTCTTGTTGTTCATAGTTTCGCCCATAAGATATTCGGTATCGTTAATTACCAAGTATCTGCCATCTCTTGAAACAGTAACACCGCCTACTGGCTCAATACCCTTTACGATACGTACTGCCTGACCGTTGGCACTGATAGCTACGCTCACTACGTCCCCTGCATTAAGGGTATCGTATGATATTTCGTTACCCTTTGCATCGTATATTTCCCAGCTTAATTCGTCTGGGTCAAGCTTTATGTTCTTTTTAGTACCATACTTAAAGCCATCTTCAAAAGTAATAGTATCTGTAGCTGTTGAAATAGATTCTACAATACAGTCTGTGTAATCATATACAAATACAACGTCTGCTATTTCATCCTGGTTGTTATCTATTGTTCTGATAACTACGTTTTCAGTTACATCAAGGTCTTTTGAAATATCGTAGTTAGCAACAAATCTGTTATTTACAATAAATCTTGTAATATAATTATAATTACCCTTATATTTTATTCCATCAGCGGCATAAAATTGTATTAAACCGGAAGATATTTTATCAACATTTGAACCTGTAAAATCGCAGATTATATTCTTGTTTGTAGGAATGATAGATGTAATATAACCATCCTGATAATCATCACGAGTCATATAGAATTCAATTTCCTGACCAACAAAGCCTTTTGGTGCAGTACCGTTAAAATCATACACCTTTCCGCCTATCTGAATCTGGTCCGCTTTCATATTTTTAACAGGGTCATAAAGATATGTAGTTGCATCAGCTGTTACTATACCTCTCATCTTTACAATACCTGTGCCTGTTCTGCCATTCAAATAGCTTCTGTATGTTCTGTAAGTATCAACCGAATAGGAAGGAGCTATATTTGCATTGTAATAAAGAGGTACCATCAAGCCTATGTCAAGTGCATTGTTTATCATAACCATTGCCTGACGGAATGTAAGATACTGTGCACTTGAATCAACATCGTCAGATATACCTGTTGTACCTGCAACTATAATGTAATCAAAAAGGTCTGGGCTCTCTGTTATTACATCATAACCAAGAGCGTGCACCAAAATTTTACATGCTGCACCGTATGTAATATACCCTGAAGCGCCGAAAGCTCCGCTTCCGTCACCTGCAATAAATTTCATTTGTGCAAGTAAATTTATCGCACCCTTATACTTGGAATCTGCAATATCTGTAAAATATTTGCTTTCCTCCAAAGCAGCTGCAACATCCTGTTGCATCATCATATTTACAACCATTTGTGCAAATTCGTCACGACGCACAAATTCAGCTTGTCTTGCGCCTGCATCCATGCCTGTTGTAATTCCCAATGATTCCAAATCAAAGACAATACTGTCATTGTCTGCCATTACAGGAACCACAAACACAACAAGCATTACAGCAACGCATAGGATACTGATTAGTCGTTTAATGTTTGTTTTCATAAAATTTCCTCCGTTTCCAATTCTAACCCACATGTATAAATAGGCATTGAATTACTATTTTACTCTTTATGTAATTATATCATTATTCGCAAACTTTGTATATGCACAAAGTTTTGTTTTTGTGTTCAAATTATGTGTAATATTTTTCCAAAAAAATGGTGATTTACGCACAAACACAACATTTTGTATATGTGCATAATAATTTTTTATATAATCACTAAATAAACCCTTTTGTTGTAAGGTAGTCATAACTTATTTTAAGTGAATCAAACGGGTCACCTGGGCATATATCCTGCTCAACAACAGCATATCTGGAGCCTGCCTTTTCACCGGCAGTGGTAATAGCTTCCCAATCCAGATTTCCCATACCAACCTCCGTCATTTCAGGGAGATATTTGCCTTTTTCATTACGTGCTATTTTCAAATCCTTGTAATGAAGCACCTTCGCACGCTTACCAAGTCTTTCGATAAGCCTTATTGTATCCACCCCTGAAAGCTGACACCAATATGCATCAACTGTAAAATTAAAAGCTTCAGGGTCGGTTTCTTCCACAAGATAATCAAAAACGAATTTGCCGTCTCGCTTTAAAAATTCTATTGTATGATTGTGGTACGCAAAATAAAGACCTGCATCCTTAATGGCATCACAAATAGGATTCATTTTCTTTATAAACTCCATTACACCTTCCTTGCTTTCAAGAAATCTGGAAGGCATTATACCAAGACCGCATATCTGACACCCCAGGGTTTTGTTATATTCAATAATCTCTTTTACATCAGCCTCAAAATCATCAAATACCCTGTGTGTAAGAACAACCTCAAGACCGTATTTATCAAGGACCTCCTTCATTTCCCTTGCAGGCAGGGGTGATTTGGAAATCTGTACGATTTTATACCCAATATCCCTTATTTTTTTACACGATGCATCAAAGTCCTCAATAGTTTTTATAAATTCCTTTATTGTGTAATACTGTGCACCAATTCTCTTGTCCATTTTCATTCCTCCATTTAACGAGTTTTTACACATATAATTCCACATTTTTTACATTCTGACTTTAATAATAGCACAAAAATTTACAAAAAACTATACTAAAATTGACATAATTATTGAATATATTGATATTTATGTAAAAAAACAACCGTGACAAAACAAATGTATTCTGTCACGGCTCTTTTTCATCTCAAAATAGGTTGTATCTGTAT
>JAZSKK010000237.1:0-2427 GCA_045534795.1 Clostridia bacterium
GGATATGATTACATTAAATACACCAAACGAAGAATGTTGGTTAGATATACGAAGATATTATTCAAGTGGAGTAATGTCCTTTAGTAAAATTCAAATAGAGGAAGGTATGGAATCAACTACATACCAACCTTATGCAGAACCAGCCACTTATGAAATGTTGCTTGATGAACCTCTAAGAAAAATTGGTGACTATTCAGATTACATTGATTTTAAAAATCAAAAGATTATCAGAAATATAAAGGAAATAGATGTATCTACTTTATCGTGGATATATAGTTCCGCTTATGAGTTGCATGTCAGCCCTATAGCAGATGGCATTATTTATAACACAATTAAAACAAGTTGCAGTTTATGTAGTCATTTTCCATTGTTTGTTGGTAATCCAAGCTATATGGATGATAACAAATTTCAACACCCAAGTGTATATTCAACAACAAAAAGCTACTTGGTTGTCAAAAATAGTGATTACAATAATGCTAAAGATTTTAAGGATTATTTAACATCATTAACTAATGACGGAAATCCGGTTTTATTGTGTTATATATTGGTAAATCCTATAGAAGAATCAATTGAATTACCGGCGGTTGAAACTTATAAACATATAAACATATTTGAGGTCAATACCAATCCGCAGCCAAGCAATATGAAAATACAATATTATAAGAAAGGAGGAAAATAAAATGCTAGGTAAATTAATAAAAGGAGAATTAATTAAACCAACCGAAACAGAGAGGAACAAAATTATCATTACAAATCCGAGTAACGAAAGTTTGAAATTTAATCTTGGATATAAGGATTTGATTATTGATGCACAACCTGTATATGTTGAAACGACACATTATTTAAAACCTGTTTACGAAGAAACAGATACAACAATAACCCAACATTGGGAAATTGAAGATATAGTACCTTTTTCTGAATAAAAAATTGGGAGTAAGCTTTTATTATGGCTTACTCCTTTTTTTGTCCTTCAAAAACACCCAATTTTATACTGTTAAAGTTGTTACATGCAGGGATGCAAATACCTAGATATAATAATATAATAGCAAAATTATAAGAAAGATTATGTTCCATAAGGTGAATTTTACAATATATCTGCCTTTCATATCAGGGGCGTTTGCCACAAAAAAATTGTACGAAATAAGGCTTGCCATAGATGCAATTAATGTACCTAATCCACCAAGGTTTACACCAATTATTAAGCTGTTGTAATCCGTTGTAAAACCGGAAAGCAGTACTGCGGCAGGGACATTGCTGATAAATTGGCTTGCGGCCACGGAAGCAAACATTTCTCTGCCGTTTAACATTGTGAGTATAAGGTTCCTGAATCCCACAATATTTCCCATATTGCCTATGAATATAAAAAAGAATATGAATGTCATAAGAAGGCTGTAATCAATACGTAAAAGCAAGTTTCGTTTTAATATAATCAGTGTAACTGTTATTATAACAAAGCATATTTTATAATCTAAAATATTCACTACTGTCAGCATACATATTAAAAACATTGCGGCATAAAACAGAGCCAACTTGACAGAAAAATCAATCTTTTCTACTTTGTATTCAATATGTGACGGTTTTGCGGAAAAGTTGAATATTATTAAAAGTATAAATGATATTACGGTATAGGGTAAAAGCAAAATAATAAAATCTGCAAGAGACATTTCCGAAAGGGAATACAGATATAAATTTTGTGGATTACCCATAGGAGTAAGCATACTTCCCAGATTAGCTGCAATTGTCTGTAATACCACTATGGGAACAAGGTGCTGTGTATTATTGGATTTTCTTACAACTTCAATGGCAAATGGAACAAAGGTAATAAGTGCCACGTCATTTGTTATAAGCATAGACGTGAAAAAGCAGAGCATAATTAATATCAATGATATGCTTCGGAAGTTTTTCGCGCGTTTAAGCAATAAATTAGCCAATGAGGAAAATACCCCTATTTCTCTGAAGCCTGCCATAACAGCCATAAGACAGAACAACAATGCTAATGTGCGGAAGTCTATGTACCCCAGATACCCTGCTGACGGCGGAACAAAAAACATTGATATTATTGCCAATATTGCGGATACACAAAGTACGGTTTCTCTTTTTATAAATTCTGTGATTTTATTTATCATATTAATTCTCCGATTAAAATTTTTTCAAAATAACAAAATACAATGTAATTACGTTTAAAATAACAGATAAGGGTATTAATATACGGAATTTAGGCTTTGCCGTTTTATGGTTAAATAAGACCATTCCGAAAATTGCTCCCACACCTCCCATAAGAAATGCAGGAATAATTAGTGTGCGTTCTCTTATTCGTCTTAAATTCTTTTTTGCTTTGAATTTATCTAATCCGTATAATAAAAGTACAAAAATGTTCAATATAAAAATAATGTACAGTATGGTTGTAAACATTTTATCACCTCATAT
>JAZSKK010000133.1:0-2182 GCA_045534795.1 Clostridia bacterium
TTAACTATTTTGTTTATCAGGTTACACCAAATAATATTGATGAGATAGAGTGATTTTGGGTATTGTGTCTAGTTGACTTTTTACTGACAATAATATATAATATAGAGATAAGGTTAAAATACTTTATCTCTATTTTTTTATAGAAATTTACACACAGGAGGACTGTAAAATGGGTTTGACATTAACAGAAAAAATTCTTAAAGCCCACGTGGTTGATGGCGAATTTGTAAAAGGTCAGGAAATTGGTATTAAAATTGACCAGACTTTAACTCAGGACGCTACCGGTACTATGGCTTATCTTGAATTTGAGGCTATGGGTATTCCGCGTGTTAAAACTGAACGTTCTGTTGCATATATTGACCATAATACGCTACAAAACGGCTTTATGAATATGGATGATCATAGATTTATCGGCTCCGTTGCTAAAAAGCACGGTATATATTTTAGCAGACCTGGTAACGGTATATGCCATCAGGTTCACTTGGAACGTTTTGGTGTTCCTGGCAAAACCTTGATAGGCTCGGATAGTCATACACCAACAGGTGGCGGTATCGGTATGATAGCCATAGGTGCAGGTGGACTTGACGTTGCAGTTGCTATGGGCGGCGTTGCTTATTATATTAGATATCCTAAAATTGTAAAGGTTAACTTGACAGGTAAGCTTAATTCCTGGTGTGCCGCAAAGGTCGTTATTTTAGAAGTGCTTAAAAGACTTTCAGTTAAAGGCGGCGTAGGTAAGGTTATTGAATATTGCGGCGAGGGTGTAAAGACACTTTCTGTTCCTGAACGTGCTACTATTACAAATATGGGTGCAGAGCTTGGCGCTACTACCTCAATATTCCCTTCAGACGAAATTACAAAGGAATTTTTAAAAGCTCAAAAGAGAGAAGAAGTATGGGTTCCGTTATGTGCTGATGAAGATGCAGAATATGATGAGTTTGTAGATATTAATTTGTCTGAAATTGAACCTTTGGCAGCTTGCCCTCATTCTCCTGATAATATTAAGAGTATCCGTGAAATCGGTAGTATGAAAATCGACCAGGTATGTATAGGATCCTGTACAAACAGTTCACTTTTAGATATGCTTAAGGTTGCTCATATCCTAAATGGCAAGACTGTACACCCTGATGTTCAGCTTTCTATTGCTCCAGGGTCAAAACAGGTTTTAAATATGCTTGCTGAAAATGGTGCATTGGGCATTATGATTGATGCAGGTGCAAGAATACTTGAAAGTGCCTGCGGTCCTTGTATCGGTATGGGACAGTCACCAAATTCAGGCGGTATTTCACTACGTACCTTTAACCGTAATTTTGAAGGCCGTTCAGGTACAAAGGATGGACAGATATACCTTGTATCACCTGAAGTTGCTGCTGCATCTGCAGTTGCAGGTGTTCTTACAGACCCACGCAGTCTTGGTGATATGCCTGCTTTTGAATTACCTGATGAATTTATTATAAATGACAATATGGTTGTAGAGCCCGCGTCTGTAGAGGAAATGGATAGTGTCGAGGTTCTTCGCGGACCAAACATCAAGCCATTCCCTGAAACATCACCTCTTGATGATGTGATTGATTGCAAATGCTCCTTGAAGGTGGAGGATAATATTACAACAGACCACATTATGCCTGCAGGGGCAAAGATTTTGCCGCTACGTTCAAATATTCCTGAAATTTCAAAATTCTGCTTCAGTGTATGTGATGAACAGTTTCCTGAAAGGGCAAAAAATCTTGGTAAAAGCATTATCGTTGGTGGTTCAAACTATGGTCAGGGCTCATCAAGAGAGCATGCTGCTTTGGCTCCTTTATACCTTGGTGTAAAGGCAGTTTTGGTTAAATCCTTTGCCCGTATTCACCGTTCAAATCTTATCAATGCAGGTATTTTGCCTTTAACATTTGTTAATGAAGCAGACTATGATAAAATTTCTCAAAATGATGATTTGGTTATTGAAAACCTTATTGATTCAATTAAAGGCGACGGTAAGCTTGTGGTTAAAAATAAGTCTAACGGTGCAGAAATCCCTGTTTTGTGTGAACTTTCCGAAAGAGCAAAGGCAATTGTTGTTGCAGGCGGACTTTTAAACTATACTAAAGAACAGATGTAAATGGAAAATTAAATAAAGGATTGATATAAGATGACAAAGATACAGATGAAAACCCCTCTTGTTGAAATGGATGGGGACGAA
>JAZSKK010000116.1:0-5846 GCA_045534795.1 Clostridia bacterium
ATGTTTGTAAAAGACGCAGACAAACCGATTCTCATCGACCTTGAAAAAGAAGGTAAACTTTTTGATGTTCCGAAGTTCGAGCATGATTATCCGTTCTGTTGGAGATGTGATACTCCGCTAATCTATTACGCAAGGGAATCATGGTTTATTAAAATGACTGCAGTTAAGGATGACCTTATTGCAAATAACAATAAAATCAACTGGATTCCTGAAAGCATCGGTAAAGGCCGTTTTGGGGATTGGCTTAAAAATGTACAGGATTGGGGCGTAAGCCGTGACAGATATTGGGGTACTCCTCTTAATATCTGGGAATGTGAATGTGGGCACAGACATTCCATAGGCTCTATTGCTGAACTTAAGGAAATGTCAGATAACTGTCCTGATGAAATTGAACTTCACAGACCATACATTGATGCGGTTACAATAAAGTGTCCTCAGTGCGGTAAGCAGATGAAACGTGTTTCTGAGGTTATTGACTGTTGGTTTGATTCAGGTGCAATGCCTTTTGCACAGTGGCATTATCCTTTTGAAAATGAAGAAATTTTCAAGGAAAACTTCCCTGCAAACTTTATCAGTGAAGCAGTTGACCAGACTCGTGGCTGGTTCTATTCACTGCTTGCAATTTCTACATTAATATTCAACGAAGCACCGTATAAAAACGTTATCGTTTTAGGTCACGTTCAGGATGAAGATGAGGAGAAAATGTGCTAGCTGGAGGGTAATGCGGTTGACCCATTTGAAGCATTGGAAACATTCGGTGCAGACGCTATAAGATGGTACTTCTATTCCAACAGTGCCCCATGGTTGCCTAACCGTTTCCACGCTGGTGCGGTTACTGAAGGTCAGAGAAAGCTTATGGGTACACTTTGGAACACCTATGCATTCTTTGTGCTTTATGCAAATATTGACAGCTTTGATGCTACAAAGTACAAGCTTGAATATGACAAGCTTTCTGTTATGGACAAGTGGTTATTGTCAAAGCTTAACACTTTGATTAAGACAGTTGATGAAAATCTTGAAAATTATAAGATTACTGAATCTGCAAGAGTTTTGCAGGATTTTGTAGATGATTTGAGTAACTGGTATGTACGCCGCAGCAGAGAAAGATTCTGGGTTAAGGATATGACACAGGATAAGATTAATGCGTATATGACCTTGTACACAACTTTGGTACAGTTTGCAAAAATTACTGCACCTATGATTCCGTTTATGGCAGAGGATATATACAGAAACCTTGTATGCTCCATTGACAAAACTGCACCTTTAAGCGTGCATCTTTGTGATTTCCCTGTGGCAAATGAGGATTGGATAGATTCTGCATTGGAAGAAAATATGGAAGAGGTTTTGGATATTGTTGTACTTGGCCGTTCATGCCGTAATAGTGCTAATATCAAAAACCGTCAGCCTATTGGAAAAATGTTTGTTAAATCTCATAACGTGCTTGATGATTTCTTTAAGCAGATTATTGAAGAAGAGCTTAATGTTAAATCAGTTGAGTTTAAGGATGATGTTAAAGACTTTACATCATATAGCTTTAAACCACAGCTACGTACATTAGGTCCAAAATATGGTAAGTACATCGGTGAAATCAGAAATGCCTTGGCAGAGCTTGATGGTAATGTGGCTATGGATGAGCTTAATGCAAATGGCGTATTGAAGCTTCAGTTAAATGACATAGTTGCTGAACTTGAAAAAGAAGATTTGCTTATTGAAACTGCACAGGTTTCAGGCTTTGAGTCCGCAAGTGATTATGGTATAACAGTTGTTTTGGATACAAACCTTACCCCTGAACTTATTGAGGAGGGTTTTGTGAGAGAAATTATCAGTAAAATCCAGACAATGCGTAAGGACAGCGGTTATGAGGTTATGGACCATATTGTTCTTTATCAAAGCGGTAACGATAAAATTAAGGAAATTATCGCCAAAAATAAAGACAGCATTATGGAAGACGTGCTTGCAGATGATATTAAATTCGATACAGAATGTGATAATCAAAAGCAATGGGATATAAACGGCGAAAAGGTAATTATCGGTCTTAATAAGGTTAATTAAATAAAAAACGGACAAAGTAATTTGTCCGTTTTTTTATTCAATTATCTTTTCCAAAATGGTTTTATAAAGTGATGCGGATTCTTCTTCGAATTTCTTTGCAATCTCCTCGGCGTGCTTGCGTGTGCCTGCAAATATGCTAAGCTCCATAAGGGGCATCCCAAATTCATATATACCACATTTTGCAAGGTATTTTCTTTCATCAATAGGCAATACGTCTGCTATAATTTCCCTGCCCCTTTCAAGGTGAGAAAGGTGCTTTTCCGCCAATGTGTATATTTTGTCTCTTATACTGAATGGTATCTGTTCCTTAAACATTTCCAATGTTTCGTGCCCTTTTTTTGTAATGTCATAACGGATATAACCCTCTATGGTAACTGTGGTTACAAGCCCTATTTTTTCCATATCCAACAAAAAGTCCATCATCGTAAAGTAGTCTAAAATTTCGTTCCATACCAATGCGGATTGTAAATCGCCCTCTGTCATAGACACTTTAAAGCACTTTAGTGTATATAATATGGCAAGTCTTATCTGTACATCATCAAGATACATATTAATTCTCCTAAAAAGTTTATATAAATATAATACCACACTTTTCTTTTTTTGTAAATTATGTTATTATAATATGGGTGATTTTTTTATGAAAAACAATGAAATAATAATAAAAATATTAAAAAATGAAGGTGTGGAAGAGGTAGGATTTGCAAAGGTGGACTATGAGCTTCCCTATGCAATATCAGTTGTTATACCCCTTTCAAGGTTTGTTTTAAGTAAAATTACGGACAAGCCAACCTTTGAATATTTTCACCACTACCGTACTGTAAATGCCTTTATTGACAGGGTACTGTTAAGGTGTGGTCTTGAAATCGGCAAGCAGGGGTATAACTATATATGTGTGGGTGCGTCACAGTCAACAGGCGGATATGTTTCCCACTTTCCCCACAAAACCGCCGCACGCCTTGCAGGTCTTGGTTATATAGGTAAAAGTTGCCTTTTTATATCGGAAAAATACGGCCCTGCGGTACGTTTGGGGACTATACTTACAGATATGCCCTTTGAAACCGGGTCGCCTGTTCAAAAGGATTGCGGAAATTGTACAATTTGTAAAGAAAAATGCCCTGCTATGGCAATAAATGGCATAAATTACCATGAGGGAATAACCCGTGAGGAAATGTATGACGCAAAGGCGTGCAGTGAATATATGAAAAAGCAATTTCAACATATCGGAAGAGGTGCGGTATGCGGTATTTGTATTAAAAATTGCCCTAAATCAGGGATAAATTAACAGGTATTATATAGATGAGAATTAACATATTACTAAAGATGTAATATGTTAATTTTTTTGTGAGGTTAAATTTATGTCAGTAGTTAAAATAACAGATAAAAATTTTCAGAAGGAGGTTATGGGGTGCGACACGCCTGTTTTAGTGGACTTTTGGGCGGACTGGTGCGTACCCTGTGAAAATTTGGCACCGATTATTGACCAAATAGCAGATGAGCATCAGGAAATAAAGGTTTGTAAGGTGAATGTGGATGATGAGGAAGAACTGGCATCAAGATTTGAGATTACGAATATACCGACATTATTGGTATTTAAAGAGGGAAAGGTGGTTAATCGTTATGCGGGAGTAAAGACAAAACAACAGATTTGGGAAATGATATAGGCTTGCAGAAAAACATACATTGATTTGCTGCAAGCCATCCTAAAGCTGAATATTAATCCGCATCTATGTATTGAATCAGGAACAAAAAGCCCAGAGTCAGTATAAGGGGAACATCACGCTTATGCTTATCTTCGCCGAGAAGTATTATTATAAGGGCGATTATTATAATATCGTCATAGGCAAGGTTATCCAAAAACCCCAGGGATAAGGGGCTTTGGGATGTGTTGCACGTTTTTTCCTGTGCCTTATGTTCCTCGCATTTTGGTTCGTTTTTTATATGAGAGGGTACAGGTTGCTTTTTTTCTTCAAATGGACTGCTGTATCTTTTATATACCAAAAAATATCACCTCTATCCACGGAAGCTCTTCATAATACCAGGTATTTTTCCTAAACTAAGGAGCATTATGGCGGTATCAAGTCTTGCACCTCTTGATGAGCTTAAATAAGGCTTTAGTGCCAAAAGTAGCTGTGACCTTGGGTCGTCGTGATTTTGAAATGAATCCATTATGCTCCGCATTTTAATCATATTGTCAGGACTAAAAAGGTTGTTTGGGGTGCTTGGTGCAGGGCTGCTTTCTGTTGAATAAGCCCCTAAAGAGCCTATCATATCCTCCAATACCTTTTTACCCTCGTCTGATGATAACATATTTTGAAGCTGGCTTATTGCATTACTTAAATCGTCCATATTTTCACCTCTTTTTATTTATTAAAGAGTTTAGCTGATTTAATATATTTGGATTGTTGTTTATTTGTTTAAGCAACATATCTGTGGATATACCCTGTGCATTAAGCTTTCCAAACTGATTTAACAGATTTTGCTTGTCGGCAGGAGTAAGATTTTTCAAAAGCTTTTGTCCGTCAGGTGAGCTGCCAAGCTTTATTATGGCTGACTTTAGTTTAGGGTCGTTAAAACCTCTTGCAAATTCATTAATATCCATATATACCTCCGATGCAAACGCCATACTAAATTGTATGGCGTTTGTTATTAGCAATAGAACAAAATAAGGAAAATTATGATAAAGAACAATATATTGGAATCATTGTTGAACATAATTTGCACCCCCATAATAATTTGAATTACAATACATACTATGCAAACCAACGTAATATGTGAAAAAAATGTAAAAAGAATTGATTTTTATATATACTTTTGTTATAATATAATGTATGAAAATTTTAGTAATATCAGACACTCACAGACAAATTAATAATGTTTTAGATGTTATGAGAAATATACCTGATATAACCAATGTAATACATCTTGGCGATATGGTGAGGGATGCAGATGATATACAGGAATATTTTCCTGACAAGGTATATCATAAAATTCAGGGAAATAATGATATGCTATCCTTTGCAAAGCCTGATATGTTGCTTTGTTTATGCGGATATAATATATTTGCAACCCATGGGCACGGTTATGGTGTTAAGGGCAGTTACGTTAATCTTGCAAAGAAGGCATCTGATTTAGGATGCAACATCGCTCTTTTCGGACACACTCATAATTTTGCAGATGAGGTTATATGCGGTGTAAGATGTTTAAATCCGTCAAACAAAGGCTATTTTATAATTACGGAAGAGAAAATCGAATTTTTTGAATATTAAAAAGAATGGAATGTTGACTAATGAATTACGAAGAATTTGTGCAAAATCATCCAAAGGGACATTTTTGTCAATCTGAAAAATGGGCACAGCTTAAGGACAACTGGAAGCACGAGGTTGTTACTGCTGAAGATGAAAAGGGCAATATCAAGGGTATGATGAGTATATTGATACGTAAAATGCCTGTTGTTCCATATACAATGATGTATGCTCCACGAGGACCTGTGTGTGATGTACACGACAAGGATACCATTATGGAGCTTACAAAAAAGGTTCGCGTTCTTGCTAAAAAGCATAATGCTTATGTTATGAAGATAGACCCTGATGTAAGTGTGGAAGACAAAGAATTTATGCAAATAATGGCTGAATGCGGTTACAAACTTCAAAAAACAGGTAAGAATTTTGAAGGAATACAGCCAAAATTTGTATTCAGATTAAATGTAGAGGGCAAGACAGAGGATGAAATTTTTGCCCAGTTTCATACCGAAAACCGCCGTAAAGTCCGCATAGCGAGGGATAAGGCAGGTGTAG
>JAZSKK010000177.1:0-5198 GCA_045534795.1 Clostridia bacterium
ATTATATCAGGCGGCATGATACCAAAAATTGAATGTTGTATTGAGGCTATAAGACAGGGTGTTGGTCAGGTATTTATTATTGACGGACGTGTTCCTCATTCAATACTTATTGAAGTGCTTACCGACGAAGGTATAGGCACTATGTTTAAATAATCCAAGGGAGTTTTGAAAATGAATATAAAACAGGCTGATAAAGAGTATATAATGCCTACATACGGTCGTTTTGACCTTTGTATAGTATCTGGTAAGGGCAGTACCTATTATGATGAAAATGGTAAAAAATACATAGATTTGGGTACAGGTATTGCGGTTAATACATTTGGTGCCTGTGATGATGAATGGAAAAATGCCGTAATTGAACAGATTGACAAAATTCAGCATACTTCAAATCTTTATTACAGTGAGCCTTGTGTAAAGCTTGCACAGTTGCTTTGTCAGAAAACAGGGATGAAAAAAGTATTTTTTGGCAATTCAGGTGCGGAAGCAAATGAGTGTGCTATAAAGGGTGCAAGAAAATATGGTACAGATATAAGTGAGGATAAAAACATAATTATTACCTTAAAGAACAGCTTCCACGGCAGAACAATCACTACACTTTCTGCCACAGGGCAGGATGTGTTCCATAAAAACTTCACACCTTTTACAGAGGGGTTTGTACACGTTACTGCAAATGATATTCAAGAGCTTAAGAGTGCTATAAACGACAAGGTATGTGCAATAATGATTGAAGTTGTACAGGGCGAGGGCGGAGTTAATACTCTTGATAAGGAATATCTTGCAGAAATAGAAAAAATCACTACTGAAAATGATATTTTGCTTGTAATTGATGAGGTTCAGACAGGGAACGGCAGAACCGGTTCGTTGTATGCATATATGCAGTTTGGTTTAACTCCTGATATTGTTTCTACTGCAAAGGGGCTTGCAGGTGGCTTGCCTATGGGTGCGACAATGTTTGGCGAAAGGGTAGAAAATGTATTGCCTGCAGGAACTCACGGTTCAACCTTTGGTGGTAATCCTGTGTGTGCAAATGCCGCAGTAAGTGTTATAAAACGTATTGATGATAAGCTTTTGCAAACAGTCAGGGAAAACAGCAATTATATTGTTGAAAAACTTAAAAATATTAAAGGTGTAAAAAGTGTAAGCGGTCTTGGATATATGCTTGGTATAGAAATTGATGGCGATGCTAAGGCTGTTGCAAATGAATGTATCGAAAATGGTCTTTTGGTACTTACTGCAAAGTCAAAGGTCAGACTTTTGCCTGCACTTAATATAACTCGTGATGAAATTGACGAGGCTTTGTCCATTTTTGAAAAAGTTTTAAATAAGGAGAATTAATATGAAATTAAATCATTTACTTAAACTTTCGGATTTGTCAACTGAAGAAATAACAGAACTTCTTAATATGGCAGACCAGTTAAAATATGAAAAGAAAAACGGCATACCTCACAAGCATCTTGAAGGTAAATCTCTTGGCATGATTTTTGAAAAATCATCTACAAGAACACGTGTTTCCTTTGAGGTTGGTATGTATGAGCTTGGCGGAAATCCAATGTTTTTAAGCTCTAATGATTTGCAGATAGGCAGAGGTGAGCCTGTTGAGGATACTGCAAGGGTGTTATCAAGAATGCTTGATGGTATTATGATAAGAACTTTTGAACAAAAGGAAGTTGAAGACCTTGCAAAATACGGTTCTATTCCCATTATTAACGGACTTACAGATTATTGTCACCCATGTCAGGTGCTTGCGGACCTTATGACTATCCGTGAACATAAAATGTCACTTTCAGGTTTAAAGCTTTGCTTTATAGGTGACGGCAACAATATGGCAAACTCTCTTATTGTAGGTTGTATAAAGATGGGTATGGCTGTTTCAATCGCTTGTCCTGAAAATTACAAGCCTGATGCTGAAATAATGAAATGGGCAAGTGAAAATGGTGATTTTGAATGTACTGCCGACGTACTTGCTGCTGCAAAGGATGCAGACGTTGTATATACAGACGTGTGGGCATCTATGGGCCAGGAGGAAGAAGCAAAGGAAAGACAGAAGGTATTTAAAAACTATCAGGTTAATGACTCTGTGATGTCAGTTGCAAAGCCTGATGCAATGGTTCTTCATTGCTTGCCTGCACACAGAGAGGAAGAAATTACCGCAAAGGTTTTTGAAGAACACGCTGACGAAATCTTTGATGAATCCGAAAACAGACTTCACGCACAGAAGGCTGTTTTGGTAGCTTGTATGGCTAATGAAAATTAATTATAAATATAATAAAAAAGAAACAGAGCAAAAACTCTGTTTCTTTTTTTGATTATTATATTGTAATTTTTGTTTTTTTGTAGTATAATAAACTGGTTAGTTGAGATAAAGGAGTAAATCTTATGAAGAGTAGGATTGGTTTTGACAATGATAAATATTTACAGATGCAATCTCAGTATATAGAAGAGAGAATTTCTGCATTTGGTGAAAAGCTTTACCTTGAACTTGGCGGTAAGTTGTTTGATGATTTTCATGCATCACGAGTTTTGCCCGGTTTTAAGCCCGACAGTAAGGTAAAAATGCTTTTGCATCTTAAGGATGAACTGGAAATTGTTATAGCAATCGGTGCGATGGATATTGTCAACAATAAAATCAGGGGTGACTATAACATTACTTATGATATGGATGTATTACGTCTTATAGATGCATTCCGCACTATTGGGCTATACGTTGGCAGCGTTGTAATTACACAATATAGCGGACAGACTGCGGTTTGTAAGTTTAAGAAAAAGCTTGAAAGCCAGGGTGTCAGAGTATTTATGCATTATGTAATTGACGGCTATCCTGCTAATATTGAGCATATTGTAAGTGATGAAGGCTTTGGTAAAAATGAGTATGTAGAAACTTCAAGACCATTGGTTGTAGTTACTGCACCTGGTCCCGGCAGTGGTAAAATGGCTACTTGTCTTTCTCAGCTTTATCATGAGAATAAAAGAGGTATAAAGGCGGGTTATGCCAAGTTTGAAACTTTCCCTGTATGGAATTTGCCTCTTAATCATCCTGTTAATCTTGCGTATGAGGCTGCAACCGCGGACCTTAATGATGTAAATATGATTGACCCATTCCATTTATCAGCTTATGGTGAAACTACTGTAAACTATAACAGAGATATTGAGGTTTTTCCTGTTCTTAATGCAATTTTTGAAAAGATTTTAGGGGAAAGTCCATATAAATCACCTACGGATATGGGCGTTAATATGGCGGGAAAATGTATTTTCGACAACGAGGCTGTATGTGATGCGTCTAAAAAGGAAATTGTCAGAAGATATTACGGTACGTTGAGGAATAATAAAAAGGGTACGGCTTCTGTTGATGAAATTTATAAAATGGAGCTTATAATGAAGCAGGCTGGTGTAAGCAAGGATGACAGAGGTGTTGTAAAGGCTGCCCTTGATAAGGCAGAGAAAACAGGTGCTCCTGCTGCTGCAATAGAGCTTCCTGATGGCAGAATAGTTACAGGTAAGACAACAAAGCTGCTTGGTGCATCGGCTGCGGTAATATTAAATGCACTTAAGTCTTTGGCAGATATTGATGATGAGGTATATCTTATTTCACCAGAGGTTATTGAGCCTATCCAAAACCTTAAAACAAATAATCTTGGCAACCATAATCCACGTCTTCATATTGACGAAACATTGATTGCTCTTGCCATCAGTGCTACCACAAATGAGACTGCCGCAAAGGCATTTGCAAAGCTTGAAGATTTACGCGGTGCGGAAGCACATTCATCGGTAATTCTTTCCCAGATAGATGATTCTACATTTAAAAAGCTTGGAATAAACCTTACTTGTGAGCCTGTATATCAAACTAAAAAATTATATCATGCTTAATTTTTGAAAGGTGAATTGAAATGGTAAAAAATATAACGGATTCAGTTAAATACATCGGTGTTGATGACAAAACATTGGACTTGTTTGAAAGTCAATATATAATACCAAATGGTATTTCATATAATTCATATATAATTATGGATGAAAAAATCGCTGTAATGGATACTGTGGATAAACGTGGTACAGAGAAGTGGCTTGAAAATATGGAGGAGGCTCTTGAAGGTAAATCACCTGATTATCTGGTGGTCCTACATATGGAGCCTGACCACGCGGGAAATATACAGAACTTATGCGAAAAATATCCCGAAATGCAGGTGGTTGTCAATAAGAAAACTGCTGCTATGATACCGCAGTTCTTTGATATTGACCTTACAGAGAGGTTTGTTATTGTAGATGAGGGTGATGTACTTTCATTGGGTAAGCATCAGTTTACTTTTGTAATGGCGCCTATGATTCATTGGCCTGAGGTTATGGTGGCTTATGAATCAAGGGAGAAAATACTTTTTTCTGCCGACGCCTTCGGTAAATTCGGTGCTTTGGATGCAGATGAAGACTGGACTTGTGAGGCAAGACGATATTATATTAATATTGTTGGTAAATATGGGGTACAGGTACAGGCTTTGCTTAAAAAGGTTGCTGCTTTGGATATACAGATTATCTGTCCTCTTCACGGACCTGTTCTTGATGAAAATTTAGGTTACTATATTGACAAATACAATATCTGGAGCAGTTATGAGCCGGAGGATGACGGTGTACTTATTGCATACGCATCTATACACGGAAATACTGCAAATGCAGTAGAAAAATTTGCAGAAATGTTGCGTGAAAAAGGTGTGGAAAAGGTTGTTTGCACTGACCTTGCACGTGACGATATGGCAGAGGCGGTAGAGGATGCATTCAGATACAGCAAATTGATTGTGGCGTGTCCTACTTATGATGGCTGTTTGTTCCCTTGTATGGAAGACTTTTTGTACCATCTTAAAATTAAAACTTACAGAAACCGTAAGGTTGGTATTATAGAAAATGGCTCCTGGGCAGCACTTTCCGGTAAGCTTATGAAAGCATATTTCGAGCAGATGAAGGATATTAAAATATGCGAAAATATGCTTACAATAAAATCTACCCTTAAGGAAAGCAACATTCCGGATATGGAGAAGCTTGCTGATGAAATAATTTCAATGTAATAATAAAAAAACGGAACCATAAGGTTCCGTTTCAGCGTGTCGATAAACTTATTGACACGCTGAAAGACTTTGAAAAAGGAAGTTATATTTTGCCAATTTAAATTCGTCGGCGTACGATGGTACGGTAGAGTTTAAATTGGCAAAAAGCAA
>JAZSKK010000129.1:0-2858 GCA_045534795.1 Clostridia bacterium
AATTAATAGGATTTAAAAGAGATATGGCAAATATAAATATTGTAATGTATTTTTCTGATGGAAGGAATGATATGAAAATGAGAAATTTTTTAACAGAGGAAATTAGAAATGTTTGTATACTGGGTAACGGTAATGCAGGTAAGACAACAGTAGTTGAATCTATGCTCAGATTTTCAGGTGCGATTGAACGCCGTGGTTCAGTTTTGGACGGAACAACTGTATCCGACTATGATGCAGAAGAAATAAAACGCAAAATCTCTATTAATACATCGGTTGTTTCTTTTGAATTTGAAAATTGTAAATATAATATATTGGATACACCGGGGTCTTATGACTTTGTTGGTGAAACCCTGGAGGCTGTAGAGGTAGCTGACGCTGCTGTTATTGTTGTAAGCGGTAAGTCAGGTGTTTCTGCAGGTGTTGAAAGAGCATGGGAACTTTGCGAAAAAAGAAATATTCCCAGAATTATCTTTATTAATAAAGTTGATGATGAAAGATGTAATTTCCAAGGTGTATTGGAACAGTTAAGAGAAAAGTTTGGTAAAACTGTTGCTCCGTTCCAGCTTCCTATTGATAATGGTGAAAAAATCATAGGTTTTGTAGATGTTGTAAGAATGAGAGGAAGATTGTTCCAACAGGATGGTCCGTTGCTTGACGTTGATATTCCTGAAATTATGATGGATAAAGTTGAGCCTGTACGCAATATGATTATCGAATCTGTTGCTGAAACTGATGAAGCCTTGATGGACAGATATTTTAACGGTGAAGAGTTTACTGTTGATGAAATTAAAAAAGCTTTGAGAAAAGCAACAGATTCTATGGAAATTGTTCCTGTACTTTGCGGTACTGCTTTACATAATAAAGGTGTTGGTGTGTTGCTTGAATCAATCAATTCATATTTCCCATCACCTGATGATGTTGAAAATATGTATGATATAGGTGGCAAACCATCGTTGTTCGTATTCAAAACTATTGCAGATCCATTTGTTGGTAAACTTTCATACTTTAAGGTTATGTCAGGTAAGATTTCTTCGGATTCTATGCTTATTAACCTTACAACTAAAGCACCTGAAAAAGTTGGTAAGATTTATTATATTTTTGGCAAGAAGCAAGTTGAAGTTAAGGAATTGGTTGCAGGTGATATTGGTGCGGTTGCTAAGCTATCAGCTGCCAAAACCGGTGATACCTTGTGCTCTGACGAAAATGGAACTGTTTATGAACCAATTGAATTCCCTAAGCCGAATATATCATTAGCTATCGAACCTAAAGCAAGGGGCGATGAAGAAAAAATTAGCATCGGTATGCAAAAGCTTATGGAGGAAGATGTTACATTTAAATTCTATACAAACCACGAAACAAAAGAAATGGTTATCAGTGGTATTGGTGAAGTTCATCTTGATGTTTTAAAGAGTAAATTAAAAACAAAGTTCGGCACAGATACTGAACTTAAAGAACCTAAGGTTGCTTACAGAGAAAAATTAAAGAAACCTGTTAAAGTAGAAGGTAAGCATAAAAAGCAATCCGGTGGTCACGGTCAGTATGGTCATGTATGGATTGAATTTTCATCAACAGAGGAAGATGATTTGATTTTTGAAGAAAAGATTTTTGGTGGCTCTGTTCCAAAGAACTTCTTCCCTGCAGTTGAAAAAGGTTTAAAAGAATGTATTCAGAAGGGATCTTTGGCAGGTTATCCTGTAGTTGGTCTTAAGGCTGTATTGGTTGATGGTTCTTATCATGATGTTGACTCTTCAGAAATGGCGTTTAAAATGGCGGCTTCAATAGCATTTAAGAAAGCAATCGCAGAGGGCGGAGTCCAACTTCTTGAACCAATTGGTCATTTAACAGTTACTGTTCCATCTGATTTAATGGGTGATATTACAGGTGATATCAGCAAACGAAGAGGACGTGTGCTTGGTATGAACCCTGGCGAAAAAAATCTTGTTGTAGAAGCAGATGTTCCAATGTCTGAAATGCATAAATATACAACTGATTTAAGGTCAATGACTCAGGGCAGGGGTGAATTTACATTTGAATTTATAAGATATGAAATTGCTCCAAAGGATGTTGAACAAAAAGTAGTCGCTGAATCAAATAATTAAAGTATAAATATTTTTTGGCATCATTTTTTACATAACACTAATTTTAAAACCTGTTCCAAATTAATGGAACAGGTTTTTTTATCTGATGTTTTAAACTAATTTTTATTTGACACTTACATTTAAGTATGATAAAATTATGATGATTAAAATTAAAGTGGGGGAGAATGTTTTGGAAGAAGTTCGACTACAAAAATATATGGCAGATTGTGGTGTTGCCTCCAGAAGAAAATGTGAAGAATTAATTTTACAGGGCAGGGTTAAGGTCAATGGTAAAAAGGTTACGGAGCTTGGTACAAAAGTTACTGATAACGATGATGTTACAGTTGACGGACAACCTATAAAAAAAGTATTTAAAAAGGTTTATATTGCTCTTAATAAACCTGTTGGATATATTACAAGTGTTTCAGACGAATTTTACAGACCTACAGTTATGAATCTTGTTGAAGATGGGATACACACAAGAATTTATCCTGTTGGCAGGTTGGATTTTGATACCGAAGGTTTGCTTATAATGACAAATGACGGTGATTTAACATTCAAGCTTACACACCCAAAACATACAATATATAAAACTTATGTGGCTACACTTAATGACGTTCCCCATCCTAAGGATATAGAACGTTTAAAAAAAGGTGTTGTGATAGATGGTAAAAAAACTCAACAACCAAAGGTTGACTGGTTAAGAGATAACGTGGTTGAAATATCAATATCCGAAGGCCGAAACAGACAGGTACGCAAAATGTTTGAGGCAATAGGCTA
>JAZSKK010000252.1:0-9322 GCA_045534795.1 Clostridia bacterium
ATGAGCAGATTTATATATCTTGATTACATATATGATTATGCAAATGCGGGGTTAAGTTCTTCATCAAGCTCGGGGGGTTATTCTGTTATATCTTCTGCATCCAAGGGGACAAAGGAACTTGTGTGTATAGTTATGAATTCCGTTTATGAAAACGGGGTAAACTATTCTATGATTGATGCACAGGAACTTTTTGATTACGGATTTGATAAATTTTCCACAGTTACTGTTACAAAGCAGGGCGACCTTTTGTATGAGGCAAAGCTTAAAAACCATAAGGGCAAGGACACCTTGCTTTTGTGTGCAGAAAAAACAATAAAGGGCGTAATTTTAGATGGTGATGATATTTCGTCCGTGGAAAAAAAGGTTGTTTTAGAAGAGCCTGTTAAGGCACCTCTTAAAAAGGATGAGATTGTAGGTAAGATGATATATACCTATCAGGGAAATCTTGTTGGTGAGGTAAACCTGATTGCAGAGCGTGATGTTAAAAGAAGCATTATAAAAACTATGTTTGGCGGTATAATGTGGTTTTTTGGATTAAAAGCCATTAAGGTTATTATAATTATTATACTGTGTGTTATAGGGGCAATGTTTGTATATGCATACAATGCTTCAAGAAAAAGACGCCGACGTCGTAGAAACAGACGTAGAAATTACAAGAAGTTTTAACATAAAACCACCCTCCTGAATAGTATGTAATGTACTAAAACAGGGAGGGTGTTTTTTTATGAACAATAATTGTTGTTGTAATAATAACGGTAATTTTTTTGGCAGCAATAACGGCATTGACTGGATATGGATTGTTGTTGCCATAATTATTGTAATTTGTCTTTTTAATGACAATAACAATAATTGCTGTTGTTGTGAAACACATCATAATGATGATTGTTGTTGCTAATTCATCAGTAATCTGACAAACAATACGGTTAAAATTATACCTGCAAAGTCTGCCAACAGTGCAGACTTAAGGGTATATTTTGATTTTGTTATACCTACACTGCCTAAGTATATTGCCAATGTATAAAATGTAGTTTCTGATGAACCCATCATAACCGACGCGCATCTGCCTATAAAGCTGTCCGCACCGTAGGCACTTAACAAATCCCTTACAGTGGCAAGGGCGGCACTACCTGATACAGGGCGTATAAGTGCCATAGGTACAAGCTCTGACGGAAACCCCAGCTTTTCTAAAAACGGTGCAAGCAGGTTGCACATAATGTCAAAAAATCCTGATGCCCTAAGCATAGATATTGCTACAATAAGCCCTACAAGTGATGGCAGTATTTTTATTGATGTGGAAAATCCATTTTTTGCACCCTGTAAAAAATGGTCAAATATCGGTGCTTTTTTTAAGAGTCCGTTTGTAAGTATCAATACAATTATCGCTGGCATAATGAGTGCGGAGATATAATTTAACATTTTTGCCTCTTTGAAAATATTTTTGCGGTTATAACACCTACTGTTATAACACATATACTACATATCCATACAGGGATTATAATGTCCGTAGGGCTTGCTGACCCTGCAGCCTGCCGCATTGCAATTATTGTGGATGGTATAATTTGCAGTGATGCGGTATTGATTACAATAAACATACACATTTCGTCGGTTGCGGTTTTGCCGTCTGAATATTTGTTAAGCTCCTGCATGGCCTTTAAACCCAATGGGGTTGCTGCGTTGGAAAGCCCAAGCATATTTGCGGTCATATTCATAATTATTGCATTAATAGCACCTTTATCCTTAAGCTTTGGAAACAATACTTTTGTAACAGGTTTTAAAATTTTTGCAATTATATTTGTTACGCCTGTGTTTTCTGCTATGTTCATAATCCCTGTCCAGAAGCACATAATTCCCATAAGCGAAATTGTCATTGCAACAGCATCCTCCGCACCTGTTATGAGTGCGTTGGAAACCTCGGGTATCCTACCGTTAAAAAAACCACATATTACTGATAAAATTATCATTATACCCCAAATATAGCTGAGCAAAAAATCACCCCTTGAAATTATATTTCAAGGGGTTTGAATTTATGCAGTATTTAAAGTAAAATGCTTCGTATTTCATTAACATCCTTTGCAAGATATGTAGCATCTTTAAGTTCATCGGCATTATCCGTGCCATATAGTACACCCAAAGAATCTATACCGCATATTTTTGCACCGTTTATGTCAAAGGTTGTGTCGCCAATCATAAGTATTTCGGATTTGTTATCTGTTGACGTATGTTTTAGTGCATTGTGGATTATATCTGTTTTTGTAGTATTGATTTCATCTATCGGACAAGCTGAAACATAGGAAAAATATTTTTTAATATTAAAATATTCAAGCACCTGTTCAGCAAAGTGCGTGGGCTTTGAGGTTGCAAGCAATAGCTCATATCCCGAATTGCAAAGTTCATAAAGAAGATTGTCTATTCCCTCAAAAAGTCTGTTTTCAAATATACCTTTTACGGAAAAATATTCACGAAACAGCTTTAGTCCAAGCTCCGCTTCATCATCAGAAAAGCCAAAATATTTTTTATAGGAATCCATAAGAGGAGGACCCACAAATTTTTTCAATATTGTCTTATCCTCAATATTCACCTCCATTTTATCAAGGGCATATAAAATTGAATTTATTATACCCTCGGAGGAATCTGTAATTGTACCGTCAAGGTCAAACAGTAGGCTTTTGTATTTTTTCATTTTTTCACCTGTCATTATGCTAATGATACTATAAATTCCACAATTTCCTTTGCAGCATCTGGATTACGAAATGCTTTCTGATGTTCTCTTATATTTGTCAGTTTTTCTGCATCATTGTCTAAAAGTGTTATAACAGCTTCTTTGATATGTTCAAGCTCGTGGGCAAAGCAGCCAAGATTATTTTCTTCAAAATACCATGGATTTCCCGCCTCCTGGCCCGGCAGAGCGTCTGTTATAATCATAGGAAGGCAACAGTTTATAGCCTCTAAAATTGTATTCGGACTTCCTCTCATAAATGCTATGTCACTTGAAAGCATAAGCTCCTCAATAGCCTCTACAAACCCATACACATCAAGCCTTTCGCCATACATTTCCTTTTCGGTAGATTCAAATTTTTCTCTCAGACTTTCATTTCTTCCTGTAAGTACTTTTACACGACAGTTAAAGTTGTTCAGCAACATTCTTGAAAGCTCAATCATATTGCCTGAACCCTCGCCACCGCTCATTATAAGAAATGTAGGTATTTTTGATGCCTTAAAAATCTGGCTGCCTGCAACAGGATTGCCGTATGTAAACCTTTCTCTTACAGGGAAGGAAAACTTTTTGATTTTTTCCTCAGGTATGCCCATTTTAAGAGAGTAGTCAATAGCCTCCTGTGTGTAGCATATACTGTAATCTGCACGTGGGTCTGTCCATAAATTAGATATTGAAACAAGGTCTGCATACATACTTACAAAGGGTATTTTAATATTCTTTTTCTCCATAACATCAAGTATGCAGCCTATAAATACAGGGTGTACCGACACTATAACATCAGGCTGTTCCTCGTCAACTATGTCAGGGAATTTTTTGCTTATCAGCGTTTTAATAGCTTTGTTTACGGCGTCTGTATTGTTTTGTACAAACTTCCATGTTATATCCCATGCTTTTTTCGATGTGCGTGTAAGGGGACCGTAGGATTTACTTATTTTAATACCTGCCTTACCCAACATACTAAATCCTTCTAATATAGAAACTTCAACATTATCATATTTATTAAGTTGCTCACAAAGTGCATCAGTAATGCTCTTGTGTCCTCTGCCTGTATATTCCGAACTTATTATAAGTATCTTTTTCATAATATCATCCTTTGTATTTTGTTTTTAATATTTTAGCACATTTCAATAAAAAAAACAATACTAAATACCATATCCTCCTGTTACAGGGTCACGGAACAGATTTATAAGCGGTGGATAAAATGTATATATCCAAAACATTGCAAATATAACAATTCCTATAATTATTGCAAATTTATTAAGTGCTTCAGATTTGAACAAGCCCATCTCAATAAATTTGCAGTTCAGCCAATAGGTAAGTATTACGCTTGCAACAAATAACAATATGTTAAAAATATCAGGTGTTTTCCCAAAAATCCCTGTGACAGTGTAAAATACAACTACGATTGCAAGCATACCGATTAAAAGGGATATAACCTTGGATGCCCAGAAATTGGCGTATTTTTTTCCATATATAAAATACTCTGCTATTGCAAAAATCATTACAGGGAAGAATATGAGCTTTAGGTGTTCCCATGTGCTTTCGTTTACGGCACTGAATATGGCGGTAAAGTCTGTTTCAAAAAAATCATAGGTAAAATGCAAAATACTGCCCAATATTATTGTAAATAATGCTCCTATTTTGCAGTATGTCTTATAATTCATAAAATCACCTCTTTACTATGTATGAATGAATTTTTAATTTAATGTCAACAATTACTTCACGGAGGTATTAGTATGAATTTTGAAAGGATAATAAAAAACAAAAGAGTAAAATTATTTATGGTTTCAATAATTATTGGTGTATGTATAACAAGTCTTATACAGTCTTATTCCCAAAGGGTTATGGCGGATATTTCTTCAAGTGTTGTAAGACTTCACGTTATTGCAAACAGCGATACTAACAAGGACCAGGAGCTTAAATTAAAGGTACGTGATGAAATAATAGATTATCTTGAGCCTGTTTTGGCAAATGCCAATAACGTAGAGGATACAAAGAGCCTAATAAAAAACAACCTTGGAAAAATAGAGGAGGAGGCAAAAAAAGTTGTAAAAAAATACGGCTACACATATAGTGTAACCGCAGATTTTGGTAACTATAGCTTCCCTACAAAAACTTACGAAAATGCACAATTTCCAAAGGGAAGATATGACGCCTTAAAGATTGTAATCGGTAAGGGAGAGGGAAAAAACTGGTGGTGCGTGTTGTACCCACAGTTATGCTTTGATTTTAGTCAGAATGGTACACTTTCAAATGAAAGTGCGACTAAGCTCAAAAATGTTCTCACCTATGATGAATTTGAAATGATTACATCTAAAAGCGATTTGAATTTTAAATTTAAAATAGTAGAATGGTTTTCCTCTTAATAGGCCTCAAGCCTGTATATGGGCTGGCCCATTTCGGAAAATCTCTGTTCGTATTCCGTCATAATGTTACCCTCAAAGTTGCTGTTGTGTAAATCCAGGGAAACATTTTTTAGTTTAAAATTATTTTGTGCAAATGAACACAAGGAAAACTCAAACAGGTGCATATTGTCTGTTTTAAAATGTATTTCACCGTCTGTTTTAAGAATGGTGCGGTAAATTTCCAAAAAGTCCTTGTATGTGAGCCTTCTTTTATAATGTCCGCTTTTTGGCCATGGGTCGCTGAAGTTAAGATAAATTCTGTCACATTCACCGTTTTCAAAACAGTCTGCCAAAAGCCTTGCATCAATATTTATAAATCTGACATTCGGAACAGCCTTTTCCTGTGCTTTTTCAACCGCAATAACCATTACGTCAATGCACACCTCTACAGCAATAAAGTTGACGTCAGGGTGAGCTTGCGCCATACCGCAGATAAAGTTACCTTTACCACAGCCGACTTCAATTTGTATAGGGTTTTCGTTTCCAAAAAGCTTGTTCCATTTACCTTTGTGTTCCAAAGGGTTATGTACATAATATCCAACGCATTTATCAATGCGTTGCTGTACATTTTTCTTTTTACGCATTCTCATAGATAAAATTATGCCTCTTTTTATTCTTCGTTTTTAGAGTCAACAACCTCTTCAATTCGTACCTGCTTTTTAGCATTGTTCTGCTGCATAGCAAGTCTGTTATCACGAAGAGTGCTTAATGTTCTTTCCAATACCATTTCGGAATCTGACAAAGCATCGTCAATATACTGCTTTGTTGCGTTGCGGATTTCTCTTGCACGGTTGTTTGCATTTCTAACGATTTCTTCCGCAGCCTCATTAGCCTTTTTAGTGATTTCGTTTTCGTTAATCATAGATATAATTTTGTCTTCCGCAGACTTTATTATTGTAGTAGCTTCCTTCTGAGCCTCAAGCAAAATTCTCTGTCTTTCGCCCTTAATCCATTTTGCCTGCTTAAGGTCATCAGGCATTTTAAGTCTAAGCTCCTGAATAATGTCCAAAAGCTCGTCCTTGTCTATCATTGCTTTACCTATTAGTGGTACTGTCTTACTGCTTTCTATAATATCTTCCAACTGATCTAACATTTCCATACCTTCCATGTTTAAATCCTCCTTATTGAAATTTTTTGTATATTTTATTTACTATTGTTGCAGGTACCATATCCTCAATAGAACCGCCGTAACGTGCAACTTCACGCACTATACTGGAACTTAAGTACATATTTTCGGATTTTGTGGTCATAAATAGTGTTTCTACATTTGGGTTAAGCTTGTTGTTGGTAAGAGACATCTGAAATTCATATTCAAAGTCTGAAACCGCACGCAAGCCCTTTATAATAACCTTTGCCTTTTGCTGGTCGGCAAACTGAGCAAGTAGTCCGTTAAATCCCATAACCTCAACATTAGGGATATGTGCAGTAGCTTCCTTTAAAAGCTCAATGCGTTCCTCCAGTGTAAAAGTAGGTGTTTTACTGCTGTTTACAAGTACAGCAACTATAACCTTTTCAAAAATTTTTGAGCTTCTTTCAATAATATCAAGATGCCCATTAGTGCATGGGTCAAAACTACCCGGATAAATAGCTATGTTTGTCAAATTAATCATCCTTTATAAAAACCGAAAGCTTTATTTTACCGTACTTATAATCTTTCTTTTTAGTAAAGTCGGTATCTATTTCCTCACCATATTCTGTTTCACATACTATAATACCGTCATCACCAAGCAAATTGCGTTCATATATAATCCTCATGGCTTCGTCACACATCTTTTTGTTGTATGGCGGGTCCAATATGATTACGTCAAATTTTTCATCAACAGAGCTTAAAAAAGCTTTGTAATCAACAATCTTTAATATTGCATTTTCACTGCAATCAGTCTTTTCAATATTTCTTTTAATAATGTCTGCTGCAGCACGAGAATTTTCTATAAAATAGCACTTTTTTGCACCGCGGCTTAATGCCTCAATACCCAAAGCACCGCTGCCCGAAAATAAATCCAGCACCACTCCGTCGGGGATATGAAAATTAATTATAGAGAACATAGACTCTTTTACTCTGTCTGTTGTAGGGCGTGTGTGGTTGCCCTCCAATGAATAAAGAGAGGTGCCTCTTGCCTTACCTGATATTACTCTCATAATTACATAACACCTCTACTTTATTTTACATTATAACAAGAATATTTGTCAACACTTTTAGTGTATTTTGTAATAAAATAAAAAAGCCGGTCGATATGACCGGCTTTTAGCTGCTGTATAAAATTTGTTTGGGCTTATGCCCATTTTGTAATATAAAATATTAGTCTGTTGTAAATGGAAGCAAGGCAATAATTCTTGCTCTCTTTATTGCTGTTGTTAACTGTCTCTGGTGCTTAGCACATGTACCACTCATACGACGTGGAACAATCTTAGCACGTTCTGTAAGATAACGACGCAATTTTGCAACATCCTTGTAATCAATATCTGTAACCTTATCAACGCAGAACTGGCAAGTCTTCTTGCGAGCTTTTCTGCGCATTGGACGTTCGTTTCTTTCCTTTTCAGCCATTAATAAACCCTCCTTTTAAAATTTCAATAGTTAATTAAAACGGCAAATCATCATCTGTATCAATAGGAGTAAAGCCTGTTGCAGGAGCCTGCTGTGTGTTAGCAACAAAACCCTGTTCCATATCTCCCTGAGGAGCAGCACCGTTTCTGTTGTCACCGCAGAAGTTAACTTCATCGGCTATAACTTCGGTTGCGTAGCGTTTTACACCCTGTGCATCGTCCCATGTACGTGTCTGCAATGAACCGCAGACATTTATCATTTGACCCTTTACAAAATACTTGGAAACAAATTCCGCAGTATTTCTCCATGCAACGATGTTAATAAAATCTGCCTGTCTTTGTTCGCCGGGTCTTGCGTAGCGTCTGTCAACCGCAATTGAAAATGAACATACTGCTACGTTAGAAGGCGTATACTTAAGTTCGGGATCACGAGTAAGCCTACCCATTAAAATAACCTTGTTAAGCATATGCTTTACCTCCTTTTACTCTTCATCTTTTCTTACAGTGATATAACGCAAAATACCGTCGGTAATACCGTAAACACGTTCAAGTTCCTTTGGGAACTCTGGCTTTGAAGCGAAGTTTACAAGAACATAAAAACCTTCAGTTTTGTCGTCAATCTCGTAAGCAAGACGTCTTTTACCCCAGCTATCAACACTTTCAAGTGTTGCATTGGATTCGATTAATGACTTCATTTTTTCAACGATAGCGTTAACCTCGTCTTCAGTTTTAGTCACATCTACGATAAAAATTGTCTCGTACTTGTTGATTACTTCAACCATTTTTTCGCACCTCCTTCTGGACTCTGGCGTGTGAAAGCACACGCAAGGACGTTAATATTTTACACTATGTTTGTCCATTTGTCAATATTTTCTTAAAACTTTATTTTCGGTTACAAATAATTCGATTTATATATTGAAAAAAATGATGAATTATGTTATACTTGAATAAGTTTATACTTTTTTAGGAGATGACGAAAATGAAGTTGAAGGAATTTTTGAAGAAGAAGGATATAGAGTTTTCTTTTAAAAGATACTTTATAGACGCATTGGGTGCTATGGCACAGGGACTTTTTGCATCTTTGCTTATAGGCACAATTATTTCTACACTTGGAACTCAGTTACATATACCGGTATTGGTAGAGGTAGGCGGATACGCTAAATCTGCACAGGGGATGGCTATGGCGGTTGCTATTGGTTATGCGTTAAAATGCCCGCCTTTGGTTTTGTTTTCTCTTGCGGCAGTAGGCGGTGCGGCTAATGCACTTGGCGGTGCAGGTGGGCCTTTGGCTGTTTTGTTTGCAACGATAGTTGCTGCTGAATTTGGTAAATTGGTAAGTAAGGAAACTAAAATAGATATTATCGTTACACCTTTTGTAACAATATTTGTAGGCGTTGTATTTTCAATGCTATGTGCACCACACATCGGTGCTGCTGCAAGTGCTGTTGGTGAAGCTATCAAGTGGGCGACGGTTTTACACCCTTTCCCAATGGGTATAATAGTATCAGTAGTTATAGGCGTTGCCTTGACGTTGCCAATCAGCAGTGCGGCAATATGTGCTGCATTGTCACTTACAGGCCTTGCAGGTGGTGCGGCTTTGGCAGGTTGTTGTGCAAACATGGTAGGCTTTGCGGTAATGAGCTTTAGAGAAAAC
>JAZSKK010000074.1:0-1819 GCA_045534795.1 Clostridia bacterium
CCCTTAAGGTCCATAGCCCCTGACGGACAAGCTACCGTACAAGCACCGCATCCCTGACATACTGCCTCATTAACCTGAGCAACACGTCTTACTTCCATACCCCCTGGAATTCTGAATTCCTTGTCAGTATAAGTAATAGCACCGTAAGGACACACCTTTTCACACTGTGAACAACCATTACAAAGCATTTCATTTGACTGTGAAACGCATGGATTACATGTAAGCTTATCCTTAACCAGTAAGCCAATAACCTTAGCCGCAGCAGCAGAAGCCTGAGATACAGTTTCAGGAATATCCTTAGGCCCCTGACACATACCTGAAAGAAATACGCCTGCCGTTGGACTTTCAACAGGACGAAGCTTTGGATGAGCTTCTGTAAAGAAGTCATTTGTATCCATACTTGCTGTTAATTTTGTAGCAAGAGGTCTGGCAGTTTCATCAGGCTCAACAGCAGCTGCTAAAACTACCATATCTGCACTTATATGCATCTGTTCGTTTGAAATAAGGTCAGACGCCTGTACCTCCAACTTACCGTTAGATGGAACAACCTTACCAACCATACCCTTGATGTAATGTACACCATATTCCTCAACAGCACGACGATAAAATTCATCAAAGTTTTTACCTGGTGTGCGTACGTCAATATAAAATACATAAACATCGGTATCAGGATACTTTTCTCTTGTAAGCATAGCGTGTTTTGCAGTGTACATACAGCACACCTTTGAACAATATGGCTTACCGCAGCCTGATGTATCACGTGAACCTACACACTGTACAAAAACGATAGTGTGAGGATGCTCGCCATCAGACGGTCTTAACAAAGTACCGTTTGAAGGACCTGCAGCATTCATAAGTCTTTCGTATTCCAATGAAGTAACTACGTCAGGACTCTGGTTATAAGCAAATTCTTCATATTTATCAAGATTAATTGTGTTAAAGCCTGTTGCAACAACAATTGCACCATATTCTCTTTCAACAATTTCATCCTTTTGTGTATAGTCAATAGCATTTGCACCACAAACCTTGGAACAAACACCACACTTACCTGTTTTTAACATTGTACAATAATCAGGGTCAATGGTAGCAACCTTTGGTACAGCCTGTGCAAAAGGAATATAGACAGCACCTCTGTTATTCATACCCAGATTAAATTCATTAGGCACCTTTTTCTGTGGACACTTTTCTGTACATACACCACAGCCTGTACATAAATCCTCATTGACATAACGTGCCTTTTTGCGTATTTTAACACTAAAGTTACCTACAAAACCTTTAACATCTTCTACTTCACTGTATGAAAAAATTTTAATTTTTTCATTTTGAGCAACATCAACCATTTTAGGTGTCAGAATACAAGCCGCACAGTCAAGGGTTGGAAAGGTTTTATCAATTTGTGCCATCTTACCGCCGATTGTAGGCTTCTTTTCAACGATATCTACCTCAAAACCGGCATCAGCAATATCCAAAGCAGTCTGGATACCTGCAATACCCCCACCAATAACCAATGCTCTCTTTGTAACAGGGCTTTCACCTGCCTGCAGGGGAGTATTAAGCTGCACCTTAGCGATAGCAGCTCTGCCAAGGATAACCGCCTTTTCAGTAGCAGTTTCCATATCCTTATGAATCCATGAACATTGTTCACGGATATTAGCAATTTCAACCATATATGGGTTTAAGCCTGCTGCCTGAGCAGTCTTACGGAATGTAGCTTCGTGCATACGAGGTGAACATGAGCATACAACAATACCTGTAAGGTTATGCTCCTTAATAGCATCCTTAATCATATTCTGACCTGCTTCAGAACACATATATTGAT
>JAZSKK010000013.1:0-6089 GCA_045534795.1 Clostridia bacterium
CTTTTGTCTTCCTAAGACCGCTTGGCCTCCGACTTGGTTTACTTTATTAATGCAAGGTGCATTGCATAGCCCCATAGAATAGTTTAAGCACGCCCTTTTTTGTGGTTTGTTGGGGTTAAGTTTTAGTATAAACATAATATGGACAATCCTTGCTTCAATAATTATAGCAATTTTATTTATAGGGGTAGGAATCATAATAGGTAGTATATCATCTGAAAAAGCATCGTCAGGGATATCAAGCATAATTGTTCAGCTTGTATGCTTCACAAGCGGAATGTAATTTCCCAAAGAAACGTTAGGCAAGGTTTTTGGAACAATTTGCGAATATTTGCCTTTTGAATCTGCATTGACAATATTAAAGGGTATAATGAACAATAGTTTAGAAAGTATTGAGGTAAGAAATATCATTATATTTGTTATTTATACAATCTCTATTTTGGCTATGTCAGTAATGGTTTTTAAAAAGAAAATGATAAGTGATAATAAATAATATTTACCTGAAAATGGCAACGGATTAGTCCGTTGCCATTTTTAACATATTCATTATTCTATTATTGTAATTATTTGTGTTATAAATCTGCTTTTATCCTTGTGCTGCGGAGGTCCCTCAAGGTATATGTGTCTGCATTTGCCTGATAAGGTGATGCCATTTTCCCTTGCATAGTCAAACATCTTTTTTCGCGTATTGGTTATATCCTCGTAAGCACCATGATGATAGACACAAAGTCCGTGGACTTCAGGAATACTCTTAACGTATTTACCCTGGCTTGAGGAAGGTATGGCTACACAATATGATATTTCATCAGGTGACTTGGCGGAATATTCAATGTAATACATACGTTTTGTTGTATCCGTTCCGTATGCTCTCATAGCTTCAAGTGCGGTATCACGAAGGAGATTTGTTTTGTCTGTAACTGTAGTTGAATTATATGTACGGTAATAAACTGTTTGTGAAGGAATAGTAATTTGTTCAAAAATGCAGTCAGATTTTTTTGTTCTCTCTTTTAACTTTTCTATTGTAAGATTAAGCTCATCCCTCATTTTTTCAAGCCTGTTTATCATTGACTCTAATTCGGATGTGCCGTTAAAGTATTCTCGAATTTCATTAAGTGAAAGTCCCAGATTCTGAAAGACGCGTATTGTACGAATTTGTGTAAAGGTGTCAATGGTGTAGTACCTGTTTCCGGCAGTTCCGTCTTTTCGGTCAGGTTTTACAAGCCCCTTTGTCTCATAATTTAATATTGTCTTTCTTGTAATTCCAACGGCTTTTGCAATCTCGCCTATGGAAAATAAATTTTGGTTATCCATAAAATCTCCTCACAAATTTTGACATTAATTTTTTTAAAACTGTTGCATCGTACCCTAGGGTACGGTGTATAATGATTATAACATATTAGTTTATAAAATTCAATATAAGGAGGTTGTTTATTATGACAATTATCGTTTTGGCAGCAATTATTGCAATTATAGTTTTATGGTTTATTTCCGTACAGAGAAAGCTGGTTGTGATGGATGAAAACATTAACAACTCCATGAGCCAGATTGGCGTTCAGCTTTCTTCAAGATGGGATGCACTAACCGCCCTTTTGGATTTAACCAAGGGCTATGCAGAGCATGAGTACAAAACCATCTCCGAAACAATTAAAATGAGAACATCCATTACATCAAAAAGTACAGCAGCAGATGTTAATGAGCAGGAAAATGTATTAACCCAGGCTATGGGAAAAATTATGGCGGTTGCTGAGGGTTATCCCGAGCTTAAAGCCAATGAAAACTATATAAAGACTATGGAAAGTGTAAACTCTTATGAAGAAATGGTAAGAAAATCCCGTCTTGTATATAACGATAGCGTAACCAAATTAAACCGTGCAATAAGAATGTTCCCTACATCAATAGCAGCAGGAATACTTGGTATCAAGAGTCGTGACTATTTAGAAGCAGAAGAGAAAAAAGCAGATATGCCAAATATGAGGTAAAATATATGAGGTGGGCAAAAAAACTACCGATAACAATGGCTTTGGTGTTGATTTTGTGCCGTATAACTACTTTTGCCAAAAACAATGTATCCGAAATCGATATTGATGTTACCATACGGGATGACGGCAGTGCATATATCGTCCAAAACTGGCAAGGTACATTCAATGAAGGAACGGAAAATTACATACCAATTAACACAGAGGATATTGAAATTACTGATTTTAAGGTGTCTGACAAGTATGGAGATTACACCTTCATCGTTAATTGGGATATTGACTTAAGCTTTGATGAAAAGGCAAGAAAATGCGGAATAATTAAAACTTATGACGGTGTTGAACTTTGCTTTGGTATATCAGAGTATGGCGAAATGCGATATGCCATTGAATATGTGGTAGATGATTTTATAAAGGGATATACCGATTATGATGGAACAAACTTTATGTTCATAAACCCTGATATGTCAACATTCCCCACAGACGGACATATAACCATTACATTGCAAAACGGAATGGAGCTTACTGAAAACAATGCGGGTATATGGGGATTTGGCTATGACGGATATGTAGAGTTTCAAAACGGCAAGGTTAATGCATATACATCATCTGCACTTGAAGGCAACAATTCAATGATTATAATGCTTAGAATGAACGGAGGCATTATCAATCCTGAAACAGAAATTGATAAATCCTTTGAAACTGTAAAAGACAAGGCTTTTGAAGGCAGTAATTATGGAAATTATGACCAAGAATATCAAGAAGCGACTTTGCTTGAAACAATTCTGGGACTTGTAATTATGTTTGGCTTTTGGGCAGTAGTTATATGGATTTTCAGTTTTATTATAAGACGAAAAAAAGCCATCAAAAAATTCAATAAAGAGTGTGGATATTTCCGAGATGTTCCAAACGGTGGAGAAATTGATGTTTCTCACTACCTTGCACAAAACTTCGATGTAGCAGGTAACGAAAGCCTTATAATCGGTGCTCTTATCCTATCAATGATAAACAAGGGATGCATTGAGCCTGAAAAAGAAGAAATTGTCGGTATTTTCGGTAAGGTTAAAGAAAGCGTTAATCTAAATCTTTTAAAAGAGCCGGATACAGTGGCAGAAAGTATATTGTATAACCTGCTTTTAGAATCGGCGGGGGAAGATGGAATACTACAAGAAAAAGAGCTTGAAAAATATTCTTACAAAAATCCTGAAAGGATTGAGGATTTTGTAAAAAGCATAAAGAATGCCGGAGAGCAGAAGTTTATACAATTAGGCGGTTTTGTAAAAGGTGCAGGAAACTGTATTAAAAATTTGAGTGATAAGGGTAAGGAAGAGCTTGCGGAGGTTGTCGGACTTAAGAAGTATCTTGATGAATTTACCTTGATTGCTGAAAGAGAAATAACCGAAACAATCATCTGGAAGGAATATATGGTCTATGCCACACTTTTTGGGATTGCAGACAAGGTTATAAATCAATTTAAGCAGGTTTATCCTGAAAAGATACCTGAGTTTGAAACCTATAATAGAAATGTTATCATCGCCCACAGTTATTATCACAGTATGCACCGCTCGGCACAAAGAGCAATGCAGGCGCGTCGTGCAAGTGGCGGCGGTGGCAGAGCTTCCTTTGGTGGCGGAGGAGGTTTTTCCGGTGGTGGACGAGGCGGCGGTTCAAGATAAAATAAATAATTTATAAAAACGGCTTTACACTTATATAAAATATTTTGAATTTGGAGGATTTTGTTATGAAGAAAATATTGGCGCTTTTACTTATGATGGTTATGTCATTGACACTTTTAACAGGTTGCTCTGACCCTGTTTACGATGATTTGGAAAACTTTTTGAATGTTCAAATGGTTGATGTTAATGCTGATTATACAAAGATAACAGAGGAAGTTGGCACATGGGAAACATTTACTGACGATGCTGATATTAAAAAGAGCATTGATGAGACACTTCTTCCTCTTGTAAATGGCTCGATTGAAAAGCTAAAGGACATTAATCCTGAAACAGAAGAGGTTAAAGCAATTAAAGAAAAGTATGTTGATGTAATGAATGCTTATAAGGCAGGATTTGAAGCTCTTTCAGAGGGTTGTGAAACTCAGGAGGATGCAACAATCAATGCAGGAACTGCAAAGCTTGAGGAAGCTGTTGAGCTGTTAAATGAATACAACAAGGCATTAGAAGACCTTGCTGAAGCACACGGCTCGGAAATTGAGTATTAATTTTAAAGAGGTAATTTTATGAATTGGTATATACATGCAATTAAGAATTACTGTAACTTCAGCGGCAGAGCAAGAAGAACAGAATACTGGACATTTGCTCTTATCAGTACCGTTATCATATTTATTTTGGGAATAATAGACGGAATAATAGGTATTACGCTTTTTACCAGCCTGTATAACTTGTTTATTTTGATACCTGAACTTTCACTATCCTTCCGCAGATTGCATGATATTGATAAGTCGGCATGGTGGCTTTTGATTGCATTTGTTCCCGTAGTTGGGGCAATCGTTCTTTTTGTTTTCTCACTAAAAGCCGGAACAGTCGGTACCAACAGCTATGGTGATGACCCAAAAGCTACATTCATTGAATAATCGGTAATTTTAATAATTGTGTAAAGCCTGAAACACCCCCTGAAAGAACGATATGTTATTTCAGGGGATTATTTTAGCGTAAAATATATAGTTTATTAAAATATAAAAAATTTTTTAGCAATGTCTTTATTTTTTTAATATTATGTTGTATAATATAAATATATAATCAACACAAGCTCAGGTCCAGTGTTAATTTAATGATTATATATGTGAAGGAGTGCGTATATATGAACGAATATGTAGAAAGTGCAAAAAAAATAGTTGAATCAACAGCTCAGAAGGTTATAAAAAAGTCAGGGGATATTTATTCAATTACAAAAATGTCTTTGCAGATGTCCAAGGTTAAGTCAGAAATTGATGATTGTTATAAAAAAATCGGCAAGATGTTCTACGCAAGCTACAGAGGTGATACTGCGTCTGGTGATGAGGCAGAATTATTGTGCAAAAAAATTGATGAGTTAATGGAAGAAATAGAGGTAATTTCTAATCAGATTGCCGAAATCAAAGATGTTGCGGTATGCAAAAACTGTGGTGCAGAGGTAAAAAAGGAAAGTCCCTATTGCGCTAAATGCGGTGAAGAAATTTAATTAGTAGTTACAGGAGAAGTAAAGTGGAATTTACAGATTTTTCAATAGATAAAATAGGGGATACGCAAAAGCCGGGCGGCAATATATATGAGTCACCAACACCACTTAGGGTAATGGATTTCAGCGGAAATTCCAATATTTTAAAAACTCCGTCTTGTATTTTAAGGGCGTTGAAAAGGGTGCCTCTTAATTTGCGTCCTGACCCTGAATATAAAAAGGCAATACAGAACATTTCAAAAAAACACGGATTAAATAGTGAAAATATTGCTTTGGAAAAGAATACCTGTTCCCTTTTTGATGTTGTGATTAAATCTCTTAAAGCAAGAGGGGCATCCCTGGTTATGCCTTGTGAAACTGTGTACAAGGATATATGCAGGATGAATTATTGTGATGTTTTGCCCTATGTTTTGCAGGAACGTAAAAATTTTAAGCTTGATTGTGATGATGTTATTGAAACAATTACAAGTAAAACCGATACATTTATTATTAGTAATCCAAGTAATGTAACAGGGCGTGTTGTGTCAAGGTCTGATATGAGAACAATCCTTGATTATTGTCTTACAAAGGGCATATATGTTGTTGTAGATGAAACATATATGGACTTTGTGCCTGAAGGACAAAGTGTTGCAAATATGATTAATGACTATACCAATCTTGTAGTTATGCGTTCATTGCCTGAATATTATAATGTTGCGGGAATTGGCGCTGCATACGTGCTTTCAAGTCCTGAAATTATAGAAAATATTAAAAGCAATCAGCTTCCATGGCAGCTTGATGCATATAGCGCGGCATTGTGTGAAAATGCCTATAAATCCGAAAAATTTGACCTTAAAACAAAAAAGTGGATTTTTGAAAACAGGAAAAAGTTTGTTAAAAAAATAGAAGCGTTGGGTACAGTAAAGGTTATACACAGCGATTGCCACTTTTTACTTCTGAAGT
>JAZSKK010000064.1:0-1997 GCA_045534795.1 Clostridia bacterium
CAGCTGATCCGTTAAAGCCTGTTTCTGGAACAATGAAAGGCAAGCTTCCTCAGCGTAAAATTGTTACAACTGCAGCTAATGGTTATAGCTCATACGGTAACCAGATTGGTCTTGCAACAGGTCAGGTAGATGAACTTTATCACGACGGCTACGTTGCAAAACGTATGGAAATTGGGGCAGTAATTGCTGCTGCTCCAGCTGAAAATGTACGCAGAGAACGTCCTGAAGACGGTGACAAGGTTATACTTTTGGGTGGACGTACAGGTCGCGACGGTTGCGGTGGAGCAACAGGTTCTTCAAAGGCACACAAGCTTGAATCACTTGAAAGCTGCGGTGCAGAGGTTCAAAAGGGTAATGCCCCTGAAGAAAGAAAGTTGCAAAGACTTTTCCGTAATCCGGAAGCTTCAAAGCTTATTAAAAGATGTAATGACTTTGGTGCAGGCGGTGTTTCTGTTGCTATTGGTGAACTTGCAGACGGTCTTGAAATTGACCTTAATGCAGTACCTAAAAAATATGATGGTCTTGATGGTACTGAACTTGCAATCAGCGAATCACAGGAAAGAATGGCCGTTGTAGTAGAAGCTAAAGATGTAGAACGCTTCTGCCAGCTTGCAAAGGAAGAAAATCTTGAGGCTACTATTGTTGCAACAGTTAAGGAACATCCTTACCTTGTAATGAATTGGAACGGCAAAAATATCGTTAATATTTCAAGAGAATTCTTAAATTCAAACGGTGCAGAAAAGCATGTTAATATTGCAACTGCAAAGCCTGAATGTTATAAAAAGGATACATCAGGAAGCTTTACAGATGTTTATAAAGCATTGGCAAGCGACCTTAATGTTTGTTCAAAGAGAGGTCTTTCTGAAAGATTTGACTCTACAATCGGTGCAGGCACAGTACTTATGCCATTTGGCGGTAAGTATCAGAGAACACCAATTCAGGCTATGGTTAACAAGGTTTCGGTTGAAAAGAAATATACAAACACTTGCTCATTGATGGCATGGGGTTACAATCCATTTATTGCGGAAAAGAGCCCATACCACAGTGCTTATCTTGCGGTTGTTGAATCTGTTTCAAAGCTTATTGCAACAGGTGCAGATTTTAATGAAACATATCTTACATTCCAGGAATATTTTGAAAAGCCTATGGCGGATAAAAATCGTTGGGGTAAGCCTATGTCCGCACTTTTGGGTGCATTTAAAGCTCAAAAGGATTTGGGTATTGCATCTATCGGCGGTAAGGACTCAATGAGTGGTACTTTTGAAAAAATAGATGTTCCGCCAACATTGGTTTCATTTGCTGTTACAACTGATAAGACTGAAAATATTATATCACCTGAATTTAAGTCAGCTGGTCATAAGGTAGTTATGATTAAGCCTGATTATGATGAAAACGGCTTGCCTGTTGCAGCTTCATTGATTGATGTTTTCAATAAGGTAACAAAGCTTATGAGGGATAAAAAGGTTGCTGCTGCATATACTCCAACATACGGCGGTGTAGCTGAAGCTGTTCTTAAAATGGCTATGGGTAATAAGATAGGCTTTGAATATGCACAAAACCTTACAAATGATGATATTTTTGGTTATAATTACGGTGCATTTATACTTGAAGTTACCGAGGATGTTGCATTTGGTGATGTGATAGGTAACACAGTTGAAGATTACTCAATTTCATACAAAAATGAAAAGATTGCTATGTCAGACCTTGAAGAATTGTATGAAAACAAGCTTGAAAGCATATTTAAGTGCAATATCAAAACAGAGGATAAAAAGATTGAAAAGTATGAATATAAGTGCACAGATGTTAAAAAATCTTCTGTTAAAATTGCAAAGCCTAAGGTTTTGATTCCTGTATTCCCAGGTACTAACTGTGAGTACGATTCTGCAAAGGCATTTACAAAAGCAGGTGGAGCGGCCGTAATTTTCGTTATTAACAATCTTTCTGCAAGCTCATTTACAGAATCTGTTAAGAATTTTGCTGAAAAAGTTTCTAAGTCA